>DBDD01000326.1 GCA_002293365.1 Christensenella sp. UBA941
TTGACAATATCGCAATTGATATATATAATTGTGTTGTGAGGGCGATTGCAGATGGCTAAGTATTCCCGAGCATGGAACGAAAGCATATACAGACGATACATACGTGAAGGTCGCGGACAAGGTTCGGGTTCGTGTTACAAACCTTGGCTCACTGTCCGCGACTTTCCATCGCTTGGTGTTGTATCGCGCGCAAAGGGGCAAAAGACGGGGCGCGTTTACCACCTGATGTCAACGAGTGAAACCAACTTGTTCTACTCCTTAGACTGGTCAGATAATGTGTTGGATATCCGCGAGCAGTATCCCCTATCTGATTTGACATTCGCCATCGAAATAGCGGAGCGAGCGCGGATTCGCTATCCCTATGACAATAAAAGTGGATTCCCGTATGTAATGACCAGTGACTTTTATGTTGAAACAACAAGCGGTACTGTTGTATTATCGGTTAAGCCCGCTGCGGAATTGGATAAGCTGCGGGTGCTTGAAAAGCTCGAAATTGAGCGGCGTTACTGGAAAGCGCTAAACGTAAAATGGGAACTTATTACCGAGCGCGAAATCAATCAAACTAGATCACGCAATATCGAGTGGTTATCTCAGGCGAGCGATTTATCAGTATTTGGGCTGCGTGAGGCGGAACAGACTCTCTTCATAGATTTCTTTGTTACGCGATACATGACGGCATCGGACGATATCGAGGTTCTATTTTTTGAAACTGAGCGAAGATTCGGTCTTTCAAGCGGGATGGGATTAAACATCTACAAGCATTTAGCATATCACAAGCAGATTGATATTGACGTCAGTCAGCCGATTAAATTTCCCATATTTTCGGCAGAAACCGCCAAGCTGCTGTCGCGAGGATGGACATGAGCGAAATTTTCGTCAACCAGTTAATAAGCGATTTGGAAACCGGGGCTCAATACCTCGTTTTATGGATTGCTCCCGACAGTGATTATGGCTATTGGTATGATTTAAGTAGTAGTTCTCGTAAGCCCACCAAATTTGAGATAAGTAGTCTGATGTCTTCCGAAAACCGTCTGCGCTATGAAGCTGTTGACAATAAATTGCCGGAAGTTCGCAATGAAAACAACTTAAGCGAAAGGGAGAAAGACCATCGTGACCGTTTATGGTCGATAATCCAAAAAGCCGTCGAGCGCGAGCCGGAAATATATGAGCGCAACACGCGAGCCGAGATTTTGCGAATTGTGGCGGAAGAAAATAAAATCCAGTTAAGCAATTTGTATCCTCTGCTCGATAGATATTGGCGTTCTGGCAAAACAAAAAATGCGTTTATTCCAGCATTCCACAAGCGCGGCAGCAAGGGGAGCATACGCCAACAGACAACAAAGAAAATCGGACGCAAAGCGCAAGGTGGAGCACCGGAAGGCAAAATAATAACGGAAGCAGACCGCGATAACTTTGCTTCCGCCATAAAATCTTACTATTTAAATAGAAACAAGTTATCTTTGAAGGCTGTATATGAGAAACTGCTGGCGGAATACTATTCAGTCCCGCTGGCGAATAATCCAGATCAAAAGAAGCTTCTGCCGCCTAATGAACGACCATCGATATACCAATTCAGATATTGGTACAGCAGGCAGCGCAGTTTGGAAACAGAACAGAAGAAGCGCGACGGTGAGGCTGCGTTCAAGCTTAACAGCCGCGCCGTGACGGGGCGTTCAGATTTTGGACTTATGGGGCCGGGGGCGCAATTTCAGATTGACGCGACCGTTGGCGACATCTACCTTGTTTCACAATTCGACCGCAGCAATCTTATCGGCAGACCCGTGATATATTTCGTAGTTGATGCGTTCAGCCGAATGGTTACGGGCATGAGCGTCGGTCTTGAGGGACCGAGTTGGATCGGCATGGCGGGCGCTATTACAAATATGGCTACGGATAAGGTCGCATTTTGTAAGGAATACGGTATCGAAATCGAAGCTAACGATTGGCCATGTCGGCATGTACCGTCCGTATTGCGCGGAGACAGGGGCGAACTCATAAGCAAAAATGCCGATAACATCGTGAATATGCTAGGCATACGTGTCGAAAACGCGCCGCCGTACCGCGCCGACCTGAAAGGCATCGTCGAACAATATTTCCGTACAATTAATACTAATGCCGTTGCGTTGCTGCCCGGCAGCGTTAAGCCGGATATGAGCAAGCGTGGCGGTCACGACTATCGCTTGGATGCGAAACTCGATATTCGGCAGCTCACGCAAATAATGATTAAGTGCGTCCTGTATTACAATGCCCATCATTATATGGATTACTTCGAGCGCACTGAAGCGATGATGCGCGATAACGTAGCGGCAATCCCTGCAGCCCTGTGGGAATGGGGTATAAAGAACTGCTCCGGGGCGTTGCGCTCATTTCCCTCGGAACAGGTGCGGCTTGCCGTTATGCCTGTGGACAAAGCAATGGTAACGGAGAAAGGCATCCGCTTCAAAGGTATGTACTACAGCAGCGACCGCGCGGTTCGCGAATCTTGGTTCGCAAAAGCGCGTTCACAAAAAAAGTGGTCGGTGTCCGTTTCGTATGATCCACGGGATATGGCGGCCATCTACGTGTGGAATGACGTTGAGAAGGCTTATGATCATTGTACACTGTTGGACTGGAACGGCAAAAACGCGGGCAAGTGTCTTGATGAGATCATTTACGAGCAGAGCAAGGAGAAACTAGCAGCCAAGCGGTTGAAAGCGTCGGAAACGGAGGCAAAAATCAGCTTAAACGCAGAAATAGACGCGATTGTTGCCGAAGCACAGTCTCAGAGTAAGGCGCTTCCGCCTAAAAGCAAACGCGAGAGTATTTCTAATATCAGGGAAAATCGCAGGAACGAGCGCGATGCTATGCAAGCCGTCGCAGCGGGTATAGAATATAATTCGACAACAACGCATATTGACGCTGTTTCTGCGGATGATGAAATGTCGCCTACATTGCGGAAGATAAAGCGGAAAATGGAGGAACGCCTTAAAAATGAGTGAAGCCATTTATATAGAGCAGCCCGTTCCTGATTATCGCGGAAATCCGCTTATCGAAGCGCTGCCGCCGATATGGAGCGAGGACGAGGTCATAGATATGCTCTCGCAAAATGGCGGCCATCATGAAGGTGAGCGTCAGCTTGACGCGCCGTACCGGCTGCACTGCGTACAGCGGCTGTTTCGGTACTTCCAACCTTTGGAACAACATATCAGCATTGAGCGGCATTTTTCGCTGTGTATTCGTCAGGGATATCTGCACCGTAATCCGTTGGCGAAGGAATATGCGGCGGCATTGGCGCAAGGGCATAGGATAATAGCGTCAGGCGGTACTTTCAACGATTTGAGCGCGTTCCGGCCGACAGCCGCAGGCCTTACGATAATCGGCGTGTCCGGCGTTGGCAAAACGTCCGCTGTATCAAACATACTTGCGCTGTATCCGCAAGTTCTTGAACATACGCGCTACCGCGAATTCCCGCTTGTGCTGAAGCAGATTGTCTGGCTAAAGCTCGATTGCCCGCACGATGGCGCAGTTAAAGGCTTATGCATGGATTTTTTCGAGGCGGTAGACCGTGCCATTGGCACAAATTACTTTGAAACCCACGGCAAACGCACAAGCACGATTGATGTTCTTATGGTTCGCATGGCTCAGATAGCGCGCCTGCACTGCATTGGCGTACTCGTAATAGACGAAATCCAGCATTTAAGCCTCGCAAAAGGCGGCGGGCAGCAAAAAATGCTGAATTTCTTTGTAACCTTAGTAAACACAATAGGGGTCCCGGTCGTGTTAATCGGCACAAACAGAGCGATGACTATATTTCAAAGCGAGTTTCGCCAAGCTAGGCGCGGCAGCAGCTTAATATGGGACAGAATGAAAAACGATAGCGCTTGGGAAATCTTCGTTTCCGCCATGTGGGGCAATCAATGGACGAAAGAAACCGTCATGTTAAACGATGCCTTCAGAAATATGCTATACGATGAAAGTCAGGGTATAACGGATATAGCGGTCAAACTGTACGCAATGACACAGATACGAGCTATAGCGCTTGGCCGCGAGACTTTCGAGCCGTCCGACTTCCGGGTTGTCGCGGCAGAAGGGCTTGGCCTCGCGAAACCTATGCTTGACGCATTACGCTCCGGCGACCGTAAGAAAATTGATATGTACGGCGACATTGCGCCAGTGAAGTTTGAGGAGTATTACGCGTCGTATTCGGCGGCGCTTGCAGAGCGAACCGAAATCCCCGAAAAGCGGCGCGATCTGCCGCTTTCGGAACAAGCGATTTTGAAGCTGTTGGAATTAGGATTGGAGCCCCCGAAGGCAAAACGTCTGGTGGGTAAGGTTTTATCAGAGCGTTTGGAACTTCGCAGAATCTCGGAGGTTGTGCGCGAGGCGTACACATTATATATAATGCAGAGCGATACCGAAGAAAAAGCGGATGATCAATCCGGCGATTTGCGCGCGGCCATCGGTTACGACGCCTTAAAAGGAAACAATTCGATCAGCAAAGATGAATGGTAGGGTTTTTCCCGACGCCGTACCCCGACGAATGCTTATATAGCATTTTGTGCAGATACTATGCGCACAACGGAATAAGCGGCTACGAAACATGCTCAAGAGAACTATTCGGCAACGTACAAAGCTTGACATTATCCGTCTTTTGGCCGATGAAGCTAGAACGCGTTGATGAATGGTTTCCGGCGCGCTCAGGTATTACCCGGCGCGATATAGTCGCAAACCATACGTCCTATAGCTATTGGGCTATGACATACCCGCCCGATTTCCGCTCTGACATGGCTGACGTTATAGATGGCGGCGTACCCGTAATCGAAACGAACAACGCCGGCTCACTAAAAAGCAGGCGCTCGTGGGCAGAATATCTAAAATACTGTCCGTTATGCGTGGCGGAGGACAATGCAGTATTCGGCGAGACGTATTGGCGCAGGCAACATCAGTTGTCCGAAATATTCTATTGCACAAAACATAAAGTGAGGCTGGTTAATTCTTATGTTCAAATGAAACAAACTGGAACGGGATTTTATCCCGCTTCAAGCGAAACAATTGACGGATCGGGAATTGATCTTACAGACGATCTCGCTATATATAAAGATAAATTGCTCCTAATTGGGCGGGAGTCCGAATGGCTGATACGGTATGGGTTGGATGTTGACTGGACGGCTAACGGTCATGAGAAATACTGGAAACTGCTTCGTGACAAGAATTTAGCTTCATTTCAGGGTAGATGCAATTACGCAGCGCTGGAGGCCGAGTTTAATGATTTCTGGGGAGCGGATTTTCTGGCGATGTTATTAGAACGAACCGCAGACAGATGGTTCAAGGGTTGGATTCATCAGGTGGAGAAAGACAAAATGCAGAGATACAAACCATTGTATCATATTCTTCTCATGTGTTTTCTCACAGGAAGTGTCTCTGATTTTGTGAAATCCAATCCCGCAGACACACCATACGGATACCCGCCGTTTATGTGCGTGAATCCAATTTGTCCGCATTATCGAATCGGCGGCGCGGATATGGTTGAAATAAGGTACTACGGCAACGGTGTAACCGCCGTTTTTGAATGCTCCCATTGCGGTATGCGCTACAGGCACAACAAGGCGAAGTGTTCACGGGAACTTCGGGTTGTTGTGGATTATGGTCAGCTCTGGATGGATGAATTTCGCCGTTGTTGTCATGACAAAAGCATAACGAACGAGCAAATGTCGGCTATTCTCAAACGTGATGTAACCACTATACAAGCGCTCAAAAAGAAGCTGGGACTATCACGCCCATACCATTATGATCTGAAAATCGGGGCAAAAGATTATTACAAAGCAAAAGTAACTGAACTGTCCGCCGAATATGCTGAAGTGACAATAGCTTTGCTTAATGACAAGGTTCCCGGTGCGTATGAATATCTTAAACGCCATGAAGCGGAATGGATAAGAAGCCGCGTTGTGTTTGTAAATGAGCAAAAAAGCATCCTTGACTATGAGCGCGAGTTGGTGCAGTTGGTTCAGGCGGTAATATCCCGGCTTAAAACTGACGGTTATCCCAAAAGACAGGTTACTTACGGGTATATTGCGAAATTGACAGGCTCGACAAGGGATAAACTACGTGAAAGAACCGCTGCAAAAGTTCTGCTGGAATGTATCATTGAGAGTAAATGCGATTGGCTTCGCCGACGGGCGACGGAATTATGTAAAGAAAGAGCCGGTTCTAACAAAACGATGACTACAAAGACAATCAAGCGCGAGCTATACTTACGCGACGCGACATTTCGGAAATACGAAAATATGCTTCAGGAGATAATTGATTCGATATATGAATAAAAAAACGAATAGAAAAACTCTGAGAGCCGTCCGATTTTGGGCGGCTCTTGAATTTTGGTAGCGCGTATAAACGCAAATCCTATAATTATTATGTTTAATAATTGCGATTTCAACAGTCGCAATTATAAATAATAATTGCGACTATACAATTGACCTTTAGAACCCATTTAGAAGGAGGAA
>DBDD01000170.1 GCA_002293365.1 Christensenella sp. UBA941
ATTAATACGAATTTCTGTAGGGGCGAACTGTGTTCGCCCGTGGTATATGGCGGGCGAACACAGTTCGCCCCTACAGGTTTCACTTTATCCATTGCTTTCTTCCGGCGCAGCCTTGTCCGCTTCTTGCGGATTCCGCTTCGCCGCCTTTATATTATATGCTTTTTGGGCCTCGTCCATGCCGCCTGAAAGCAGCATCGTAACGGCGTCCGCGGCGTTTTTCAGCGCTTTAAACGCGGCTTCCTGTTCGTCTTGATCGAACTTGGCAAGCACGTGATCCCTTAAATCCCAGCCTTCTTTTGCCTTGCCGATTCCGATGCGCACGCGCGCGAAGGCGTCGCGCTGGAGCATGTAGATGATATTGCGCATGCCGTTATGCGTCCCCGCGCTGCCCTTTGGGCGTACGCGAATCTCGCCTAAAGGCAGGTCGACGTCGTCGTATACGACGATCAAGTCCTCTAGCGGGAGCTTGTACCAATTTACTGCCTCCAAAACGCTCTCGCCCGAAAGGTTCATATACGTTTGCGGCTTCATTAGAATAACCTTTTCGCCGCTTACGCGCCCTTCGCCAATGAGCGCGCCAAAAGCGCGCTTTTCAACTGTAATACCCAGCTTTTCGCTTAGGATATCCAGCGCCATAAAGCCCGCGTTATGCCGCGAATATAAGTAGTCCCGCCCCGGATTGCCCAAGCCCACGATCAGTTTCATCGAGTCAACCTATCCAAATAATCATACATCTCTTGATAATCGCCCTGCGGGCATGTTGGCTTTTCGCCCTTGCATATGCCGTGAGGCGTCGCCCAGAATACCTCCATGCCCAATTTTGCCGCGACCAAGTCCTCGCCCGTGTCGTTGCCGACCATTACGCACTCGCTTGCGGTATGACCGGTCTTGTCCAATATCTCCTGATAGTAGCGCAGATTCGGCTTTGCGCTCGACATATTTTCGCCGTGCGTGACAAGCGCGAAATCGTCCGGATTCAGCCCCGCCCAGCGTATACGCATCTCTATCGCGTTTTGCGGAAATAGAGGATTCGTCGCGACGACGAGGTCTACTCCCCGCGCTTTCAGCATTTCAACGGATTTAATAGCGAGCGGCTCTTGCGGCGCGCCATTGCCGAGCTCGCTAAAGCTGTTAACGTAATAATCCTTGAACATCGCGCGGAACATCGCTTCGTCAAGGCCCGTCAGGCGCTTGAATTCGGCGTAAAATACGTCGATATTCAGCGCCGCCGCGTCGTCGTTCTTCTGCACCTTGACGGCCGAAGCCCAAATCGCGTCCACCAGCGCCTTCGGGTCGATAACCGAGCTCATCCACCGCCCGATATGCTTGAAATATGCGCCGAAAAAGTCGTCGAACGCCATCGGGAGGAGCGTCCCGTCCAGATCGAATAGTACGCAGCGTAGCATGATTATCAGTCCTTTTCGTCGTTTATCTTCTGTATTTTTAACGCCTTGTTTGGAAAATGAAGTAATATGGTCGCGAAAGATGCGAAAACAACTTCAAAAGATAAGGTCTTCTCGTCTACTGGCAATATCTCTTCATAACCCCAACGATCTAGCCCTCTATTGTATTCATCATTTTCAACTGACTTCACTTCAAACTTCGAAACGCTTTTGAAATGAATTTCGAATCTGCCTTTCGCACCAGCTAAGAATAGTTTGACTTGCAGTGCTGGCTTTTTAGAGCCCTTATTACAAAGCAGTTCCATTTTCTCAAGGTGAGAGTCGTGAAAGCCTACCTCTGAAAAATACTTATATGCCTTAACATTGAGCCTGCCGGAAATCGACGAAAGCACCTCGAAGTATTTATTTGTGTTATCGGCCCACACTTCATGATAATGCTCGGTCTTTTCTTTTCCAAAATCGAAGTTTATTCCGCTCCATATCTCTTCAGTAAAATACTTCAAAACCACTCACCACCCCTACAACGATCTTTTTTGTTTATTCGTCAAATTTCTCTAATCGCTCAGACCTATATTCCTCAATAGACATATTCGAATCCGATAAAACGCCAATCAACGATTCAGTAACAGAGCCTTTGAGCATTATATTGACATCGGTTTTTGTTATCTGAGGCAAATCTTTCCGATACACCCTATCCCTCTCCGTCTTCCACCCCTCCTTATTCACCTGCCGCGCGCGCGCTATGCCTAAAGCGCCCTCCGGCACGTCCTCGGTGATGGTGGAGCCGGCGGCGATAAACGCGTTGTCGCCGACGTTTACGGGCGGGACGAGGTTCGTATTGCAGCCGATAAAGCAATTCTTGCCCACAACTGTACGGTGCTTCTTTACGCCGTCGTAATTTGAAAAGATAACCCCGCAGCCGATATTCGTCCCTTCGCCGACGTCGCCGTCGCCTATATAGCTTAAATGTGAGATCGACACGCTGTTTGCAACGCTGGAATTTTTGATTTCGACAAAATTGCCGACGCGGCAGTTATCGCCGACGTTTGAATGCGGCCGAAGCTGTACAAACGGGCCGATGTTCGCGTTTTTGCCGACGGCAGAATCCGTAATCAGGCTCGCTTGGACGCTCGTGCCGTCGCCGATAACGCTGTCTATGATGCGGCTGGACTGCGTTATCGTGCAGCCTTCGCCGACTACCGTTTCCCCTTCGAGGACGCAGCCGGGGTAGAGCAACGTTTTCGGGCCGATTTTAACGCCCGCATCTATATAGGTTGCTTTCGGGTCGATCAAAGTTACGCCGTTATCAATATGCCGCGCGTTGATTATAGAGCGGATAACGCCCTCGGCGTCCGATAGCTGCACTCGATTACGAACAGTCAAGTACTCTACTTCGGCCTTACCGGCCTGTTCGTCGATAAGACGATCCAAGTCGGTCTCCTTGACGATAAACGCCGCCAGATCGTTTGCGCTCAACGAGCCGCGTAAAAGCCACTCGGCAAGCGTTACGCCGCAAAGCTTGTGCCGTGCCCCGGCCGTCTCGGATTCTTTGAGTATATCGGAACCCAAGGCGATAATAATCGCTATCATGTATTGCCTCCAAAACTTAAATTTCTCTTGGAGAATATGCGCCCGGACGGCAACAATTTCCTATCAATTGTAGAGTATGCATACCTCCATGTCAAGAAAATGACAAGCTCGCCCTTCAGCCGCGCACGCATGAAAGCTGCCATTTTTGCCAATACTAGGCAAGCGCTGATAATAACAAAATCATGCGATTATCACAACACGGAGGCCACATGCCGGTAAAGCGGAGCGCTGTTATACGGGATATAACGCTGGATACAAAGGAGTTCGAAGCGCACGCAGCGCGGCTCGCGCTCGAATGGCGCTCACGTCTCGAAAAAGAACCGGCTATACCTTCGCTCGAACCCGACGCCAAAATGCTGTTGGAGGCCTATACGCGCCTGAGCGCCGACGCAGCCGGCAAGGAGACGCCTCCCGCCGCCGAATGGCTGCT
>DBDD01000328.1 GCA_002293365.1 Christensenella sp. UBA941
TAGATTGTATGGGTTATAGTATCAACGACAATCCTATCATGAGGTGAGGATTTCGTTGTGACGCAAGAAGAGCTTGCGCTGACGCTGTTCCAGAACGGAAACGGTTATTTATCGGCGAAAGAAGCCGGCGAATATGGGGTCAGCGCGGTAGCTTTGAAGCGATTGGCGGATCGCGGTATGATAGACCGCGCAGCACATGGGCTGTATGTTCGCGCGGACCTCATTCCAGAACCGTTCTATATTGCACAGCGCCGTTGCCTCAAAGGAGTTTTCTCGCATGAGACAGCTCTGTTCTTTCATGATCTCTCGGATAGGAATCCACTTCAAATCATGATGACCATTCCGTCCGGCTGGAGCACGCGATTTATTACGAGCGACTAGATTATGATTTTTTATAATAAGCCGGAGCAAGTGATGATTGGCGCCGGGGAAATCATCACATCCTTCGGCCTTCCCGTAATCGCCTATGACGCCGAGCGAACACTATGCGATTGTCTGCGGAATATAGAACAGCTTGACAAGGACTTGGTTTTGACTGCGGTGAAACGATATATGAAAAACCCGGCAGGCGATAAGGCCAAGCTTTTGGAATACGCCAGTATGTTCAAAATAAGCAACATTGTTTTGATATATCTGGAGGTGCTGGCATAAAGGGCTAGGGCGATGATGAGCTTCGGACAAGCATCTTAAGCGCAGTATCAACGGGAATCGCTCTCACCATCTTCAAGAAGCGCCAAAAACCGGTCGGCACGGTCGTGAACTAAGCCCGCAAAATGCTAAATATAATACCATCCTGTTTCTATATTATGGCTGGCAGGCCGCTCAAAGTCAATGAAACAGTACGCTTTTATGATTAAAGCCATAATTCAGCGGAAAGAGGCTAGTTGTGCTTTTCATAACAGGAGACACCCACGGAGATTTCCGGCGGTTCATCGCCGATATTTTCCCGGAGCAGAAAGAGATGACGGTAACCACTCTAATTTTGACCGGCTAAATAACATGCCCGTGCGAGAGTGGCGCGGCGGTCAGGCGCATTTCATCCGCGANNCATTTGATGCGCGGGCAGATATTCGATATTGCCGGTAAGCGGTTCTTCACTATGGGAGGAGCTTCTTCCCACGATATCAGTGGAGGAATCTTGGAACCGGGCGATCCCGAATTCAAGCGAAAACGAAAAGCATTGGACAGCAAAAGGGCGCTGTATCGCGTCAATCATATATCATGGTGGAAAGAGGAATTGCCCAGCGTCGAAGAATATGAAATTGCCCGGAGGAATCTGGACGCCTGTGGCTGGCGTGTGGACTATATCGTCTCGCATTGCTGCCCGTCCAGCGTCATGGATATCATCAGCGGGGGAACATATCAGCGCGACCATCTCACGGATTTCCTCGATGAAATTAATGAGCGCTGCGCGTTTGATTATTGGTTTTTCGGGCATTACCACGACAACCGGGCGATCATGCGGAAATACATTCTGCTATACGAGCAAATAGTGGAGCTTGAGTTCTAAGGAAAATAGATCAAGCTCCACTTCGAGCAATCACAATACTCGATCACCTTATGGCACGAAAGCCGACGAGTACATCATATCTATTTCTTAGAAGCCCTTAATTCTTTTAAATGAAAATACGTTACAGTTAAATAGTAAACTGGGATGCTCGGAAATACAAACCAATAAACATTCCATCTTCCAGTAACTACACCTAGCAGACAGTATACTGCGATTGGGATAAGCGGATATGGGAAACGGTACCAGCGCGACGCCTTCGTCTCGTCCGTGGGGAAGCCCATATCATGCATCACAAATACCTTCTCCTGTTCATGCATCTTTGCGTATTTTTCATTTTCTATGCTCTCTTTGTCCGCTTCCAACAACGCATCCAAGCTAATGTTATACAACTTGGATAATGCAATTAAATTATCTGTATCGGGCGAGGATTCGGCGCGTTCCCATTTAGAAATCGCCTGACGGCTTATGCTTAATTTCTGTGCCAGGTCTTCCTGTGAATAGCCGTTTTTCTTACGCAACGTGACAAGTCTATTCGCTATTTCAATATTCATAACTGCACCCCGTTCTTGAAAGAATTTTTGTGCCTAAATCCTAACAAACAAGACACGGTTGCGCCACCAAGTCCAGTTTTCAAAACCGCAACCAGTGGTTTCTTATGGGTTATGTTTGCTTTTCAACAGCAATTCGTCGCTGGCTGAAAATCAACTTATGGCGAGCATATATCTCAAACCGAAATAAAATACATCGCAATTTTATCACGATCCCAAGCCTAAAACAACGAGCAATTAACCATCCGTGTAACTGGTTTGACCTTCGGTGGGTCACTTTTTTATGCCCTTGGGCGATTCATTTTACAACTTGCCGGTAGGTTCTTTTCCCGTAAATTACAAGTATAATAGGTTTATTGCCCGTGCAAGCGCCCCTCCGCAAGCCGTGTCCGTAAACCGCCAAACTACGCCCGCACAATAACATTCGGCTGAAATTCATGAACCGCCCCGGCGATTTCGCACAGCTTCGCAGGCGTGTAAATTTCGATTAAGCCCGAGTTGCTTTCAGATCGCGCATCGTTTACATGGCGGTAAAGCTGCAAAGCATAGCGCGGCAGCGGCGGCATCTCCTTTGCCATCCGCAGTAAAACGCTTGGCGCCAGATCCGGTATGGCCGTCGTACGCAGCTCGTATTGAAAGCCCTCCTTCGCCGCGCCCTGAAGCAGTTCCAGCGTCTCTAAAACGCCGCTTGCATCCGCGTCGCAAACCTTTGGATATATGGAAAGCGGCGCTTTGTAGTCCATTGCCACATAGTCGAGCAAGCCTTCGCGCAAAAGCCGCCCCACCATTTCGGGGCGGCTGCCATTGGTATCGAGCTTTAGCTTATAGTCCATGCGCTTGAGTTTGCGCCCGAAATCGATGAGATCGTCTTGCAGCGTTGGTTCTCCGCCGGAAAGCACAACGCCTTCAATGAGACCCGCGCGCCTCTCGAAAAACTCAAGGATATTCGCTTCGTCCATCAATGGCGGATTGTGAAGAAGCTGCGCATTATGACAAAACCAACAATCGTAATTGCAACCTGCGAAGAATACCACGGCGCTGAACAATCCGGGGAAATCCAGCGTGCTATTTTTTTGCAGCCCAGCTATACGCAAACTTCCGCCAGTTCTTCCTGTACGATTTGTTCGGCGCGGATAACGCTCTTTACGCGCTCGTCGTATTCCGTGCGCTTGCCCTTATGGAAATACTGCACCGGGCGCAGATAGCCTACCACCCTTGACCAAACCTCCGTATCCGCATCGCATTCCGGGCACGAGAACGCCTCGCCGTCGATGTATCCGTGCGCGTTGCAGATCGAGAACGTCGGCGTAAGCGAGATATAAGGCAGCTTATATTTCGTGAAGACCGTCTTTATAAGCTTTTTCGCGACTTCGATATCGGGAATGCGCTCGCCCAGGTAAAGATGTAATACCGTACCGCCTGTATATAGGCTTTGCAGCTCGTCCTGCAAATCCAGCGTTTCGAAGATATCGTCGGTAAAGCCGACGGGCAGCTGCGTGGAATTCGTGTAGTAAGGCGTTTCGTCCGTGCCCGCGCAGATTATGTCTTTGTATACCTTGCGATCCAATTGCGCCAAGCGGTAGCTCGTACCCTCGGCGGGCGTAGCTTCAAGATTATAAAAATGCCCCGTTTCTTCTTGAATCTTTGTAATGAGGCCGCGCATATAGTCCATCGTCCGAAGCGCGAAATCCTGACCCTTTTGCGTCGTAAGATCCGTACCGTCGCCATAGAAATTCAACAACGCCTCGTTCATTCCGATGATGCCTATCGTATTGAAATGGTTGTACCAATATTGGCCAGTGCGCGCCTTGATATCGCGCAGATAGTACGCTGAATACGGATACATCCCCCGCTCCGTCTGCTTTTCGATCGTTTTGCGCTTTAGCTCTAGGCTGTTTTTCGCGACGCCAACCAGCCGCCAAAGCCGGGCACGGAACTCTTCCTCGCTCTTGGATAAATACGCGATGCGCGGTAAATTCAGCGTTACAACGCCGATGGAGCCCGTCATGGGGTTCGAGCCGAACAACCCGCCGCCGCGCTTGCGCAGCTCCTTGGTATCGAGCCGGAGCCGGCAGCACATCGAGAGCGCGTCCTCGGGGGAAAGGTCGGAATTAATATAGTTCGAAAAATATGGAATGCCGTATTTGCAGGTGATCTCCATGAACTTGTTGATAATCGGGCTGTCCCAGTCGAAATCGGAAGTAACATTAATCGTCGGAATCGGGAACGTAAATACGCGGCCCTTGGAATCCCCTTCGAGCATGACTTCGCAGAACGCCTCGTTAAAGATATCCATCTCCTTTTGGAAGTCGCCGTATTTTTCCGGCATAAGCTTCCCGCCGATTATGACGCTTTCGTCTTTTAAAGTGCGCGGAGGCACTATATCGAACGTTAAATTCGAAAACGGGCATTGGAACCCGACGCGCGTCGGCACGTTTATATTGAAGATGAACTCCTGAAGCGCCTGCTTGACTTGCTTTTTCGTCATATTGTCGCGGCGGATAAATGGCGCGCAATATGTATCGATGGACGACCACGCCTGCGCTCCGGCCGTTTCGCCTTGCGTCGTAAACGTGGAATTGACTATTTGGCCTAAAAACGAGCGCAGATGCTTCGCCGGAGAAGACTCGACCTTGCCCGATACGCCGCCGAAGCCGTCCCGAAGCAAGGCGCGCAGATCCCACCCGGCGCAGTACGGCCCGAAAAAGCCCAGGTCGTGGAGATGGATATCGCCTGAAACATGAGCCGCGCGTACCGTCTCGGGGTAGATCTCGTGCAGCCAATATTGCTTTGTAAACGTTTCGCGGATGTAGTTGTTCATACCGTTGATCGATTTTTGCGTGTTGGCGTTCTCTTGAATCTGCCAGTCCTTGTCGTCGAGATAGTCGGAAAACATGTTGATCGTCGCGCCGATGAGCGCGTTCGTTTCACGCGCGCTGCGCCGCTTCTCTCGGTAGAGGATGAACGCCTTGGCCGTCTTGGCGTGGCCGTTTTTGATAAGCGTTTTCTCAACCGCGTCCTGAATGTCCTCAACGTATGCCGTCGTTTCGCCGCTTTGGCAAACCGCACGCACGACTTCGTCGCTCAGCCGCGCCGAAAGCGTAAAATCGCTGCCGCCGACGGCCTCCGCCGCCTTGTAGATTGCCCAGGTAATCTTTTCCTGCTCGAACGGGACAACTTCGCCCGTACGCTTTTTTACTGCTTCGATCATAGCCGCCCTCCCTATGTTGAACACAATATATTGTATATAGCGGCGGCAATAATGTCAATAGGTGGTTTTTGCGGCGGTTAGGCGCTTTCAACTAAAAGCGTGCCGCGTCGCCAAAATTTGCGCCCCGTAAAGCCCAACGAGACATGCTCCGAGCAGCGGTTCGCTCCATGGCGTGAAGCGCCGGAACAACATTACCAACGAAGCGCTTAACAGCATCGCCATCAAAGGGCGCAGTACCCAATCGAAAAAATGGATAGACAGGCCCGTTACGCGTATCAAGCGCGAAAGGCTAAGCGCCATGTTCAGCGCCTTTCCCGCGAACAGCACGAGCATATAGCCGCCAATGCCGAATTTCGGCACGACCAGTATAATCAATCCTACCGTCAGGCCCGATTCCAAAAGATTATATAACATGCTGCGCACCTGTTGATGTAAACCCATCAAGACCGAATCCACGACTTTATCGAGATACAGCAGCATCGCGAGCGGCGCAAGCGCGGCAAGGAACCCGCCCGCGGAAGGGTCGCCGTAGAGCAAGCGCGTCAATTCCCCCGGGAAGCACGAAAAAACGCCAATCGCGCCGACTGAAAAGAGAAACGTCGCCCGAAGGACGGTACTTAGCGCGCGCTGGACGCCTTTCGGATCCTTTTGCTCGTGCAATAGCGCGAATTCCGGTACAAGCAGCGTCGCGAACGAAAGTAAAATCATCTCCGGCAGCTGTAATATCGGAAATACCAAAGCATGGATCGTTCCGTACCGTCCGAGAGCGCCGTCTTTCGTCATGCCGTAGCGTTCGAGCGAAGAAGGCACGAGCAGCTTGCTAGCCGACGCCAACCCCGAGCGCAGCAACGACGTTACCGCCACAGGCATTGAGATATCAAGCACGTCCCTGGTTTTAAATATAGATATCCTATAGATATGCTTCCTGCCCTTGATAACATATGTTACGGTTAGAAATAAAGTACTGAATATATTTGAAAATGTGACGCTTTTGGCAATAGCTACGCATAGCTGCTCCTGACCATTGGGTAAAGCGATTGGCAAAAGCAGGACGACCAGCGCTATGCGCACGATTTGCTCCGAGATATCCGATGCCGCGTTCCAAACGACGCGCCTGGTAGCCGTAAAGTATCCCCTTAATACGGTACTTAGCGCTATCGCGGGGAGCGAAAAGGCTAAAACGCGCAAGCTTCCCGCTGTAAGGCCGTTCCCAACCCACACGAGAGCGATATCTTCCGCAAATAAAATCATCACGAAACAGGCGAAAGAGCCCGTGACGGCGCTAAACGCGAGCGGCCGGCGTATCGCCGCCCGAACGCGAGCTTCGTCGCC
>DBDD01000103.1 GCA_002293365.1 Christensenella sp. UBA941
AGGAACGGGCGCTTCTTTTCGACGACGAACTGCCCTGTGGAGACGTAGAATATAAGCTGCATATACACGAGCGTACCCAACGAGACGTATATGGATATGTCCAAGTCGCCCGCCACGCCCATGAAATAGCACATCGCGACGACGATCAGCCCGTTTATCAGCGTCCACATATCGAAAAACATCATGCCCGTGCGCCTAAGCTCCAGCAGCTGCTTATAGAAGAACACCGATGCGCCGCGCCCAGACCCCATGCCCTTGCGTCCGACGCGCACCTTCATCTGGCGCATCATGGCCTCGTTCTTGTCGCCGCTTTGGGTTAGCTGCGCTATCTCGTGCTTTTGCTGCGTCGTATCGAGCACGTCCTCGTAAAAATCGGGCTGCCTTTTCCATACGGCGAGCAGCGGCGGCAGCGCCAACAGAAGCGACGCGGCCATGAGCAGCGAGGATACCAGCGCGTTTCCGCCCTCCGCCGCGACGAGCGCCGCCCTAAGCCAGCCCATCAGCGGCACGTAGCCCCACGCGCCGTTTGCGTAAAAGCTTAATAGGGCGTTGAACCCGCCGTCGCCTGCTAGCTGTAGAAGCCCCGCCACGATAAGGGCCACAGCCAGAACGTTCATGACGCGCACGATATTTTTCCGTGTAGCGTACTTTTCTGCCAGGAGCGCGTATAAACTCATCGCTATGACTTGCGAAACGAACGCCAAGAGGAACATAGCCACAAAAAGCGCGGCGATTTCGCTCGCGTGCATGCCCAGAAGGTTGCGCAGGTTCATCATCTGGAACATCAGGAACAGCGGAATGAGCAGCGACTTGCCCATCTGCCGCACAACGCCGTATAACAGCACCGACTGCGGCTTTACGGGCGCGGTAAACAGAAGCTGTACGTCGTCCAACCCGAAGACCGTCGTCCCCTTCGTCATAGCCGTGCGCAAAACGGTATACATCTGAGCCGCGAAATAGACGAGCGCGAGGGATTTCCATAGATCCGCGGATGCGCCGATCTCGTTCTCTACGCCGCTCGTCGCGCTCATGCCGAAGATCAGCATGCCGATTACAAATGCGTATAGTATTAGGAGCCCGGGCTTTTTAAGCTGTTGCTTAATAAAATTCTTCAGGCTCGTTTTAATTATATAGGAAAAAGCGCTCATTTGGCCCTCCTATCCCCTTCCGTGATCTCGAAGAACAGGTTCAAAAGGTTTTCTTCCTCTATTTCGGAGCGCAGAATCCTGCGCGCGATGCGCCCCGACGTCATTATCAGCACGCTGTCGCAGAGGTTGTCGACGCTTTCAAGCATGTGCGTGGAGATTATCACGGAACAACCCGACGCCTTGAGCTCCAGGAGCATCGCCTTTAGCTCTTTAATCGCGTGCGGATCGAGGCCGACGAGCGGCTCGTCGAGCATGAGCACCTTCGGCTCCGGCAACAGCGCGCAACAGAGCGAGACCTTTTGCTGCATGCCCTTTGAGAGCTCCTTTCCGAGCTTGTCGCGCTTATCCGCAAGCTCGAAGCGTTCGAGCAAGGTATTTGCGCGCTCTTCCCAGCCCGCCTCGAGTTTATACGCGCGGGCGATGAACTCGAGGTGCTCGTCCACCGTTAAAAGCGTATAGAGCGCCGGGAATTCGGGCGCGTAGCCCAAGAGCCGCTTCGCCTCGACCGTTTTGTTGCCATGGCCGCCGATAAGGATACGCCCCGAGAAGCGCAGCAGCCCAACGACGCATTTTATCGCAGTGGATTTGCCCGCGCCGTTCGGCCCGGCGAGCACGCATATCTCGCCCGGATCGACAGTGAAGCTCACATCGTCGTTTGCCAATGTTTTAGTATACTTTTTTGTTAAATTTTCTACTTGTAACACTGTGATTCTCCAATTTAATATTATTACTTACTAGTATAACTTAAATTTTAATGATGTCAATCGCGTTTTGCCGATATTAATCCGTATCCTCAGCCTCCGCCTCCAGCTTGGCCTTGCGCCTTTTAACGAGCGCGGCGCATATTGTGAGCAAGCCGAATGTCAATGCGAACGTGAACGCGAACTGGATCAGCACGACAATCGCAAACAAGCTTTGACCGCCTTGCGCGGCGGGTACATCGGACAACACCAGCCGCAAGACCGCTATGCCGGCCAAGATAACGCCCGCCGCCAGGCTGAAGAGGAGGTTTGACTTTACACTCATCTTTACGCGCGGCGACCAAAGCCCCTTGCGTATATAGCCCACAATAGCCACAACGCAGCCGACCAGTAAAACAATAATTTCCCCCGCGATGTGCCGGGGCTCATAGCCCGGAAGCACCAGCTGCACTATAAACGCGATCGTTGTTACGTAGAACATCACCCAAAACGCGATACGCTCTACGCGCATAAACTCCTGCTTCTCCCGCTCGTCCGCCTTGTTTTTAAACAGTTTTATCAGCCGTTTCATCGGTTTCCTCCCAAAACAGGTCGTTCAAAGTCTTCCCAAGCGCCCGGCATATGCCCAGGCACAGGTTCAGCGACGGATTGTAATTCCCCGCCTCGATCATGCCTATCGTCTGGCGGGTTACGCCCACGAGCGCCGCGAGCTGTTCCTGCGACAGGTCGCGCTCGACGCGCGCGAGCTTCAGCTTTATGTTGCGCATTGCGTTCACCTCGGATGAATTGTAAGATATGCATTGCTGTATGTCAAGTATAATTTGCATAATGGGGTAAATATATTGCGTATTCGTCCCTACAGGTGTGCAGACCGCCAAAGGCAGGCAATGCGATTTAGGTCGAGATTTTGGGTCACGGGCGAACACAGTTCGCCCCTACAGGCCCAGCATCCCCGCGAGCGCTCTTTCAATCGCGTCGCCGTCCTCGATAAGATAGAAGCCTTGATCGGCCGATTCGTACCAATAATCGTTCACACCCAGCACTATGTGAATGGGCTTATGGTTCTGCTGAAGGTTTATTTCCCACTGCATGTTGGCAGTCAGGCCCGGCCTTTCATTCCTGTAATCCCAACGCTTGGACGAGCGCTGTGCGAACAGCGTTACGAGCGTTTCCGGGTCGAGCCGCGCCGCGAGATTGTCCTCAAAGGAAGTCGTGGCCGCAATATCGCCGCCGATGAAGTAAACGCTGTGAATTTCCACCTGATTCTCTACGAACGGGAACGTGCTCGCCGCGCCGGTAATTTTGCCTTCGACGTCGTAGGAATAGCTGTCATATTCAAAAAGCGCAACCGTATACGGCATTGTGATTATCGGTATCTCACGGTTGTAGTATGCGGAGTATCCCGCCGCAATCAGCGCGACAACCAGTACGACCACGCCCGCGATTATTAATTTCTTTTTCATCATCCAAAAACCTCCCCCAGCGCCTCCCCCAGCGACCTTACCGGCACGGCCTTTATCCCCTCTACCCTTTGCAACGCCTGCTTCGGGACGAGCGCGCGCTTGAAGCCCAGCTTCGAGCATTCCTGCACACGGCGGGCCAGGTGCGCAACCTGGCGCACCTCCCCCGTCAGCCCGATTTCACCGATGACTACCGTGTCGGCGGGAATGGCCTTATTCATGAAGGAGGAAGCCAGCGCGGCGGCTATGCCCAAATCGACGGAGCGCTCGTCCAGGCGCAGCCCGCCGACGACGTTTACATACGCGTCCTGATTGCCCAAAGCGTAACCCAGCTTTTTTTCGAGCACGGCGAGGAGCAGCACGACGCGATTGTAGTCCAGCCCCGCGGCCATGCGGCGCGGCGCTGTGAAGACGCTGCGGGATACAAGCGCCTGCATTTCCAAAAGCACTGGGCGCGTGCCCTCCAGCGCGCATACGACAGCGCAGCCAGGGGCGGCTTCGTTGCGCATGGAGAGGAACAGCTCCGAGGGGTTGTCCACGCTGCGCATGCCCGCGTCGCCCATCTCGAAGACGCCTATCTCGTTCGTGGAGCCGAAGCGGTTCTTCGCGGCGCGCAGTATCCTAAAAGCGTCGAGGCGCTCGCCCTCGAAGTACAGCACGGTATCCACCATGTGCTCCAAGACGCGCGGACCTGCAAGCGCGCCCTCCTTTGTAACATGCCCGACTATAAGCACGCTCGCGCCAGTATCCCGGGCGAGCTTAGAGAGGCAGCCCGTAGATTCGCGCACTTGAGTTACGCTGCCCTGCGTGGATTCGAGGCTCCCGACGCTCATCGTCTGTATGGAATCGACGATCACGATACCCGCGCCCAGCTCACGCGCGTGCGCGGCGGCGGCTTCGACGTCCGTTTCGCCCAGCAGATACAAATTATCGCTCTCGACGTTCAGGCGCTTGGCGCGGGCCTTAACCTGAGCGGTGGATTCCTCGCCCGTTACATATAAAAGCGGACAGTCCCCGGCGAGCTCCGGGCAGCATTGCAGCAGGAGCGTCGATTTGCCGACGCCCGGATCGCCGCCTATGAGCACCGTCGAGCCCTCCACCAGCCCGCCGCCCAAGACGCGATCCAGCTCGGCTATGCCCGTTTGCTTGCGCCCGCGCGTAAACGCTGGGACGTCTTTCAGCCGCGTAGGCTGCGGGCGGGAACGGGCAGTTGCCCCCACCACGCGTTTTTGCGGCGCTCCTTCGGCTTCAACGAGCGTATTCCACTGCCCGCAGGAGGGACACTGCCCCATCCACTTGCCCGCCTCGTGGCCGCAGCTATTGCATATATAGATCGTCTTTTGTTTTGCCATGATCGTACTCCAAACTGTTTATGCGTTTAGTATAGACCGAAAACGGTTCATAAACAATGCTTTTACACCCCGCGCGCCCCCACAGCGACGCTAATCACCATAACCGTCTGCAAATCATATGATGGATACGGAGCGTTATACATATTTCGCGTATCGCCTAGCGGTACGGAGGGAGACGCCATGAGAAAATCTATCCTGCGCAAGCTTTTATTGTTGACGCCCATCGTCGTTTTGGGCACTACTTTGTTATTCGTTAATTTCGCGATACGAACTTTCGGGGATACCGCCTATACCTTCGTCTACAATACAAACGTACAGACGGTACAGAGCTTTTCAGACGAGCTGACGGCGCTGTCGGAACAGGGCATCTCCAGCGCACAGTTCCGCGAGCTTTATACGAATATGATCTACAACTTTAACAACGAGGTGGGCGATAAGGACGCGATTGTCACCTTTTTATTGGACGAGGCGGGTCAAACGCACCACAGCTCAGACTATAACAAGGAATACCTGGAAGGGCTGCTGCAAAACGAGGCAAACATGGCCCTCGTCAGGGCCGCTTACGATTCACGGGGCTCGGGCGAAATCGCGCTCGCACGCGGCGAGGAATGGCAAATGATGTATTATCACAGGTTTTACAGCGGCCCCAACGAGTACAGCCTGTTTCTATGCGTCGAGCGGGAGGCCATCGAAAAGCAGCTCAACGCGAACGGCATAATCATACCCCTTTGCGTTGTCGGGCTTCTTTTACTGTTCGCGCTGGAATATATAATCTGGTTGAAGCTGCTGTGCGTACGCTGCGGCGCTTGCAAGCGGGGGAGCGCGCCGGAGCCGAAAAAGAGCGAGCCTGTAGCAAGCGAGCCTGATGCAGACGAACCCGCGCTAAGCGAGCCCGAGGCAAGCGAACCCGTAATAGGCGAACCCGCGCTCAGCGAACCCGTGATAGGCGAACCCGTGATAGGCGAACCCGTGGCAAGCGAGCCGACAGCTAGCGAACCGGCAGCGAACGTGCTTACTCCAAAAGCCAGTACGTTTGTAGGAGGTACGTTTGTAGGGGGTACGTTTACAGGGGGTACGTTCGAAGGGGGTACGTTTACAAGCGGTACGTTTGTCAAGGATACGCCTGTAGGCGGCGCGCCGGAAGGGAGTGAGCCTATTGGAGATTAACTATATCGAAGCGCTGATAAGCATCGTGCTCGCCACGTTCGGCGGGCTGGTTAAGCGCATGACGGAGCTCGAAAAAACGCCGGACAAGAGAGCGCCTTTGCAGTATTATCTCGCTGGTTCGCTCATGTCGGCGTTTGTGGGAATCGTCGTGTACTTCCTCTGCAAATACTTTAATGTGCCGCAGCTCCTGACCTTCGGGCTGACGGCCCTATCCGGGTATATGGGCATTCCCGTGCTGGATTTACTCTCCAGCATCGCGAAAAAAAAGATAGAGAAAACCGTTGGGGAAGCATAGCGTTTACACTTGAAAAATCTTTTTAGGTATGCGCTGATCAATTCGAATTTCTGCAGGGGCGAACTGTGTTCGCCCGTGGTGTATTGCGGGCGAACGCAGTTCGCCCCTACAGGTTATTGCATTAATCAGCATTTACTTAGTTGATAAGGGGCGGCGCCCCCTTATCGATCCCCGCGTTACCGATTCCTAACCGCGCTGCGGCAAGCTTTGCATGAGCGCAAAAAAGTGCTCGGGCTTGCCGGTGTTAAAGTAGTCGTACCAGTATTCCAGGGCGTCCGTTTGAAATACGCCCAAACGACCGATTATCCGCTTCGCCCATGGCAATGCTCCGGTGCAGCCCGCCGTGATAAGATTGTCGTCCGCTGCGGACGGCTCGTCAACATAAAAGCCTTGACCCTTATAGCTTGGACACATCATTTCGAGAAAGCCCGGCCCGTTGCTGGTATGCGGGCGGTTATCCAGCAGCCCCGCGTTGGCGAGGGCTGCCGTGGCCCCGCATATCGCGCACACCGTAGCGCCCGAGGCGAGAAACTCGCCCGCTTTTTCGATGATCGCGCCGTGCTTCGGGTCGCTCCATGTATCCGCTCCCGGCAACAGCAAGACGCTGCTTTCATCCGTTGCGATATCGCCGATAACGCAGTCGGGCGTTATCGTCATGCCGCCCATCGTCTTAATCGGCTCCTTGGAACAGCCGAGAGTTTTAAGCGAAACGCGTGGCGCGCCGCTCTTAAAAAACCGGCCGGAATTCAGCTCTGCGGCAACATACCCCAGCTCCCAGTCGGCTAAAGTATCCAGCACGTACACATAGACCGTATAATTGGATTTGCTCATGCTCTCACCGCATATTCCCGGCACAAAGCGCCATACCTCGATTCGAACACCGTCGCGCCCTCCGCATCTTTTTTATCATCTTAGCAGAGCGAACACGACAACAGTGCGTCATGTTTGATTGTATCGTAAAAGAATATTCTCAGCCGCGGCTTTCAAATCCTCCGCAATAAACTCCGGCGCCAATACCTTCACCTTGCCGCCGAAGCCGAGCAGCCAGCCTAGAATGTAATCGCGCTTTGTAAACCCGATTTCAAAGCGCAGCCCCTCGGCCGTCTCCTCGTAACAATCCAAGCCATAGGCATCGATGAGCTGATATTTCGCCGAAGGATCAAAAAGCGCGACCAGCCTGTTTTCTTTTTCTTCATCAAACCAGGCCGTGAAATCGCGCTTATCCGCCGGTATTTCGCGCGGCGCAAACCGCTCGCCGCATAGACGCAGATTCCATAAGCGCTGGAGCTTGAACAAACGAAAATCCGACCTCTCCAGGCAATAGCCGAAAACATACCACGCCGTCCGTTGAAAGACGGCGAAGTAAGGCTCGATGCGGCGGCGAACCTCGCCCTTTTCGTAGATATAGTCGAACTCTACGACTTGGCCGGACAGCGCGGCGCGCTTTATCAATTCGATTTTTTGGGTGAGCTCCCCCCGGCCGTGGGAGGCGAGGTCGATAATTACGGGCTCGCGCATAGAAACAACCGAATCGGCATTGGCGTGGAGCTTATCCAATACGCGTTCTATGGCGGGCCGCTCCATCACGGTGCCGATTCCTTTCAGCGCGGCGATAATATCGGATAGCTCATTGGCCGTTAAGACGCTCTTGTCCAGCTTGAACCCTTCGGCAATAGTTATGCCGCCGCCGCTTCCCTGACGGGTGACGACGGGGATTCCCGCCATGCACATGGCGTCGATATCCCGCCCGATCGTGCGGCGGCTGACCTCGAACCTTTCCGCCAGCTCCGGCGCGGTTATGCTGTCTCTTTGCAAAAGTATCGTCAGTATGCCCAGCATGCGGTCGAGCTTCATATTATTCAACGAATATTTTCGAGCGCACGTTTACATCGCCCGAGCCGAGCGTTACGACTATATCGCCCGGGCGCGCGTTTTCGTCTAAGTATTGCTTGATTTCTTCGAACGTGGGTATGTATGAAGCGCTTGCGCCGCTTTGGTTTATGCCGCGCACCATGTCCCGCGCGTGAACCTCGCCCTTGTCGACCTCGCGGCCGGGATAAATATCCGGAACGAGGACTTCGTACGCGCCTAAAAAGCAATCCCCCGGTTCGAGGAAAAGCGTCTTCGCGCGGGTATAGGAGTTGCACTGGAACACCACGAATACGCGCTCGTGCGGCGTCATATTCGCCCCCTGGAGGCACGCGCGTATTTCGGAGGGGTGATGCGCGTAGTCGTGGAAGACGCGCACGCCGTTTCTTTCGCCGTAGTACTCGAAGCGGCGCTTTGTAAGCCTATATTGAGCCAGCCCTTCGGCGACGGCGCTAAACGGGACGCCGAGCTCTTCCAAAACCGTTATCGCGGCGAGTG
Organism: Christensenella sp. UBA941; assembly: GCA_002293365.1. GTDB lineage: Bacteria > Bacillota > Clostridia > Christensenellales > UBA941 > UBA941. Next base: position 8,491 of record DBDD01000103.1, read on the forward strand.
CGTTTTGGACGTTGTGCATCCCGACGACGCCCAGCTCTATCCTCCCCCGGTTCTCTCCGCCCGCGATACAATCGAACGAGACGTGTCCGAATTCGTTCGCGCTTATCGCCTTGGCGGTATAATCCGCGCTATTGAGGCCATAAGTCGTATACCTACGGCCCGATTGCTCCGCGACGCGTTTGGAGCGCTCGTCGTCAGAACAGATATAAAGCGCCCCGTTTTCCGGCAGCATATTTACAAATTCGAGGAACGTCGCCTCGATATGTTCGATATTGCGGTAACAATCCAGATGGTCGTCGTCTATGTTGTTTATTAGGATGCGCGTAGGCGAAAGCTCCAAAAAGCTTTGGACGTATTCGCACGCTTCCGTAACGAGCAGCCCGGACGTCCCCAAAAGCGTGCCTCCGTTTAAAAAGTCGGCGTGCGCGCCGACGTGAACCGTCGCGTCGGTTTTAGAGCGTTGCAATACAAGCGCGATCATGCTCGTTATCGTCGTCTTGCCGTGGCAGCCCGCTATACAGACCACGTCGTCGTAATGGGCGCTAATCTGCCCCAAGAGCGACGAACGCTCCAATTCCGGAATATTCAGCTTTATCGCGGCCGCGCGCTCGGGATTGTCTGGTTTTATCGCCGCGGAATAGATAAGCAAATCCTTCCCGAGCACGTTCTCTTCCCGCTGACCGATCTCTACGTCGATACCCGCGCCGGCCAGGCGCTCTGTAAAAACCGATTCTGCCCTGTCTGACCCGGAGACCTCGTATCCCTTGGATTTCAGCATGCGCGCCAAGCCGTTCATGCTGCATCCGCCGATACCGGCGAAATGTACGCGCTTGCCCTTGAAGTCGTCTATATGCGGCTTTGCCATAGATCGATACCCCATTTCGATAATAGATTACCATCGCTATTATACGCCCTGAGCCAGTGTAAGTTCAAGGCCATTAAATATACAAGATATTCTGACATTTTTCGACTATGATATAATTATAACTCAAAAGATCGAATATGGTCATTATTGGTCGATTATTCAATATTTTAACGTTTATAGGATTATTTGTTACAATTTCGTTTATTTTAGCGCTATTAAATCAAAATGTTTAAAAGGATATCACCATAAAGCGGCGAATACTGAAAACCAGTGAAACAGTTTAATTGGCGCTATCGAGAAAGAGGGTCGTCATATATGGAAATTAGTGATATCCGCATCCGCAAAACGCTCCACGATGGAAAAATGAAAGCTGTCGTCTCCGTTACGTTCGATAATACGTTCGTCGTCCACGACATAAAGATCATCCAAGGGCACAGCGGCTATTTCGTCGCGATGCCTTCGCGCAGAATGCCCAACGGCGAATACCGCGACATAGCGCACCCGATAAATTCCGACGCCCGCAACCTCTTGCAGCGCAGCGTGCTCGACTATTACCTGAGCCACAAGCCGGACGACATAGGCGCGCTGGAAGATGATATTAATTATTTCGACTATAATTCTATCACCGGGGGCGGAATCTAAGTTTCTTTTCCAAAACCAAAAATCTTCGCGGGCCCGCGTCATTCATCTCGCCGCTGCTTTGATTTTTGGCCTTTTTCGTATTTTTCTGTTGCGATCTCGGCCAAAATTCCATTTGCGACGATTTTGTTTTGACAAATTAGTGAAAACCGCTTAAATCTTTGAAAAAAGTACTTGTACATCTTGGATTTAGCTGCTAGAATATAGCCAGCTTTTAAGAATCAGGTTTGATTCAGCAACAACATAACTTGAGGAGGAAATTTCCCAGTGAACAAAACCGAATTGATCGCCATGGTGGCAGAGAAAACCGATTGCACGAAAAAAGAGGCTGAGAAAAATGTAACCGCCGTTCTGGACGCCATTACCGGAGCGCTCGTTAGCGGCGACAAGGTACAGCTCGTCGGATTTGGAACGTTTGAAGTGAAAGCAAGACCTGCCCGCAAAGGTCATAACCCCCTTACCGGCGCGCCCATCGACATCGCGGCATCCAAGGCTCCCACCTTCAAAGCCGGCAAGGCGCTCAAAGACGCTGTTAACTAACGGCGACGGTTTTAGGCTTTCCCGTTTTGCGTCGGGTCTATGTTTACTTTGGCGGTTTTACCGCCATTTTTTGATTACGCTAATCCTGTAGGGTAGGGGTTCTGCTCCTGCTGCATCCGGCGCAATTATTTACCCGGCGGGAGCAGAGCCCCGCTCTACAATTAAAGAACAGCCTGATTTGGATTATAAATGAGATTAGATAAGTATTTAAAGGTATCGAGGCTGATCAAGCGGCGCAGCGTCGCAAACGA
>DBDD01000220.1:0-809 GCA_002293365.1 Christensenella sp. UBA941
GCCGCCGAGTCCGACCTTTCCGAGATGAAGCGGCGGTATGATATTTCCGTGGATCACAAGGATTCCATCATCGAGAGCCTGAAACGGCAGAATACGGAGCTGATCGCCGCGCTGGAGGAGGCCGAAGCGCGGATTGCGGAATTAGAACGCGATAAGGAGGCGGATTATGCAGGCGTCGCTTGAAGAAATGCGCGGTATGGATGTGCGAGCCGTTGATCCTGACTCGCTCATGGAGATCGGGGAGGTAACGGTCAACACATCCCTCCCGCGAGACGCGCGCATCATCGATTTCATCGAGAGGATTAAAAACCCTTATTGCTTCAAATACGGAAAAACCGTCGTAAAGATCAGCCACGCGGATACCGAGGCCACGCTGGAGGACAGGCTTGAAAAATACCTCCTGGCGCTATGACGCCTCCAGCGCGTTGCGGACCATCGTCATCATGAAAACATTAAAAAAAAGACCGACAAAAGTCAAAACAGAGTTGTAAACCGCCTCTCAGCACGCTAATATACAAGCGGGATTAAAAAGGCGGACGCCCTGTGTCTTTGGCTTTTCGGGCTAATACGACACAGGAGGCCACTCATAGATGAAAACAGCAGCTTTGCCGACGGGTTCGCCCGCCGCGCCGGAGGAATGGCGGGCCGCATTGTACCTTCGCTTGTCAAAAGAGGACGGCGACAAAGAAGAATCGGACAGCATTTCCAACCAGCGCGCGCTTATTCTCGCGCACATCCAGAAGCATCTGCCCGGCGTGACCGTCGCTGCGGAAAAGGCGGACGACGGGTTTTCCGGGGCGACATTTCAA
>DBDD01000220.1:829-1104 GCA_002293365.1 Christensenella sp. UBA941
GACCTTTCCCGCTTCGGCCGTAATTTCAGCGAATCCGGCAAATACATCGAGAATATCTTTCCGTTTCTCGGCGTGCGCTTCATCTCCGTCAATGACGGCATCGATTCCATCGACAACAAGGGGCGCGGCAATATTACGGTGCCGTTCCTTAATCTCGTCAACGACGCTTATTGCCGCGATATCTCCATTAAAATCCGCAGCCAGCTTGAGGCCAAGCGCAGAAAAGGCGATTTCATCGGGGCTTTCGCGGTGTTCGGCTACATGCGCGACGAGAA
>DBDD01000220.1:1151-3928 GCA_002293365.1 Christensenella sp. UBA941
GCGATTGCGGACAAGCTGAACGGGCTGGGCGTTCCGTCGCCTATGGAATACAAGAAGTCTCTGGGGCTGAAGTATTCAACATCGTTCGCGAAGCCCGGAAAGACGCTCTGGTCGGCGGTCGCGGTGTTCCGCGTCCTGCGGGACGAAACCTATACCGGCGTGATGGTTCAGGGCAAATGCGCTACGCCGAACCACAAGGTTAAGAAGAAATTCGCGAAGCCGGAGGCCGATTGGGCGCGCGTTGGCGGAATGCACGAACCGATCATATCGCTTGAGGACTTTGAACTGGCTGCCCGGCTGATGGAGCGCGATACGCGCTCCGCTCCCGGCGCGGATACGGTCTATCCCTTTTCGGGCATGGCGAAATGCGGGGAGTGCGGCGAAAACATGATACGCAAGACCACAAGGGCCGGAGGCAAAAGCTATGTATACTTCGTGTGCTGCCGCGGCTGCAAGGGCGCGCGGATCGCGGAGGACGCCATGACGGGCGCCGTCGCCGCCGTGCTGAGAGCGCATATCGGCAACATCCTGAATCTTGAGCGTATCCTGCGGTTCATAGACGANNGACGTACAAAAAATGGACGGGCAGATCGCGGCGAGGCGCGCCGAAATAGAGCGGTATAAAAGGTTGAGCGATTCTCTCTACGATAGCTGGCAGGACGGCATTATCAGCCGGGAGGACTTTGACCGCATGAAAGCCCGGTATAGCGCGCTTGTCGAGGACGCGGAGCAGGCTATAATCAGCCTTTCCCGCGAGATCGGGGACATTCTCGCCCTCGGAGGCGGGAAGCATCAGTGGATCGAGCGGTTTAAGCAGTTTCACGATTTCACGGAGATTAACCGCCGCATGGTCATCACGCTCATCGATACGATCACTGTTTATCCCGGCTCCCGGCTGGATATTCTGGTGCGCTACCGCTATGACTACGAGCGCGCTCTCAGCTTCGCGAAGGCGGTTGGGCAGCTTCACGCGCTGCCGTTTAAGGAGGTGGCGTAAATGGCGAGAACCAGCAGAAAAGGCGCGGCGCGGCAACAGGCCGCTCCCTCCGAACGGGTATGGAACGCGGCGGTTTACGCCCGGCTTTCGCTTGAGGACAGCGGGCGGAAGGGCGCGGATACCATCGAGACGCAGATCGAGCTTGTCGCGTCGTATATAAAGGAGCGCCCTCATCTGTCGCTGCATGATACGTATATCGACAACGGCGCGAGCGGCAAGGATTTCGANNCCCGCCTGGCAGCGCCTTATGGACGATATCCGCGCGGGGCGCGTGGATTGCGTCTGCGTGAAGGACCTATCCCGCTTTTCGCGGGATTATATCGAGACCTGCGAGTTTCTTGAAAAGATATTCCCATTCATGGGCGTGCGGTTCATTTCGGTTAATGACGGCTACGACAACAATGCTCCCGGCGATCATAACGAAGGCTTGATCGTCGCCCTGAAAAGCCTGATAAACGACCAATATATCAGGGATATCTCCCGCAAAATATGCTCGTCCGTAAAGGCNNGAGCGCGGCGAGTACACGCGGGGGTTCGCGCCATTTGGGTATCAAAAGCTGGACGGAATAAGAGGCAAACTGGAGCCTGACCCGGCTACGGCGCCCATCATCTACGAGATATTCCACTGGCGCGCNNGAGGGCATGAGTCACGGCGCTATATGCAAGCGCTTGGAGGAGCGGGGCGTGCCCACGCCATCCGAATATATTCGCCGCAAGTACAATGACAGTCAATTACTCACCGGCGATATCTTTAAATCCACAATCTGGCGCGTACAATCGCTGAAGACCATTCTTCGCAATCCGGTTTACATTGGGATAGTCGAGACAGGAAAGCAAAGACAGCGGCTTTATGAGCGCAAGCCTTGTGCCGAAGTTCCCCGTGACCAGTGGATCGTGACTGAGAACGCGCACGAGCCCATAGTGGATCGTGATTTATGGGAGGCGGTGCAAGCAATTGAGGCGGAAATACGGCGCGCTTATATCAATAGCGTGCAGAGCCCGGAACGGACGGCAAATATCTTCAAGGGGTTCATCATCTGCGGCGCCTGCGGGTCAAAAATGTCAAGGCAGTACAGCCGGAAGAACTACAAGCACGGCGGATTCTTTGAGCGGTACTACTTCCTCTGCCCAATTTCTCGTCAGCATATGATGGAACAGCCGGTTGTGCGCACCATTCGTGAGGATGTACTCTATAGCGCGGTATTTCGGCTTATTACAGAAAAACTCGCGTCGGCGTCCAACCTTGCTGACCTTATTGAAAAGCGGCTGAAAAGGCAAGGCAATCCCCGCGCGGCGGTCGATACGGCTATATCCAGAGCCGCCGCGGAGCTTGGAAAAATGAACGAGCGAATGGTGAAGCTGTATGAGGATTACGCTGACAAACTGCTCACCGAACAGGAGTACGCGCGCAATAAGGCACGTTATGAAAATCAGGCGGCATTTCTCCGGCAGCGCATGGATGAGTTGTCCAAGCAAGCGGCTGTTCTGGCGGACATGCCATCGTCGGATAACCGCTGGCTGAAGGCGGCGCGGGCCTTTCAAAACCCAACGGAACTGACGCGGGAGATGCTGGAGGCAATCGTGGAGCGCATCGTCATATACGGGCCTGACAAGATAGATGTCGTCTGGAATTTCAGGGATGAGCTTGCGCTGCTGGAGGTGTGCGCTTTGGGCGGAGAGGGGGTTGCTTAATATGGCTGGTATGATAGCGTTGTATCTTAGAGTATCGAAGGATGACGATGAACGCGACGAGAGCAACAGCATCGCGAATCAACGCGCT
>DBDD01000220.1:3934-6400 GCA_002293365.1 Christensenella sp. UBA941
GAGTTCGCGGACGACGGCTGGTCCGGTACGAATTTTGACCGGCCCCGGGTGCGCGAATTGCTGGACTTGGCGCGCGCAGGCGGCGTCCGGCACATCATTGTGAAGGATTTATCGCGCTGGGGACGGAATTATATCGAAGTGAACGAGTATATAGAGCAGATATTCCCGTTCCTCGGCATTCGGTTTATCAGCGTAAACGACCACTACGACAGCAACGATTACCGGGGCGCCACCGCGCCCGTCGATGTAGCGTTCCGCTCCTTGGTGCATGATATCTACAGCAGGGAACTTTCCGTGAAGGTAAATCAGAGTTTGGATGCAAAAGCGAGGAAGGGCGAACATGTTTGCGGACACCCGCCATTTGGATATATTCGCTCATCGGCAGAGAAAAACCGCCTTGTGATAGACGAAGAAGCGGCGGCTGTTATAAGGCATATTTTCGATATGGCGCGCAAGGGGATGTCCGGCGTAAAAATCGCCGCGGCGCTGAACGAGGCCGGCGTAGATTCTCCGCTTGCCTGGCGCAGGCGGACGGGCCGCACGATGCTGGGCATGAAGGTGGACGCTATTGGCGTATATTGGGGCGCCCCGCAGATTGTCAAAATTATTCGGGATGAGAGGTACACCGGCACGCTGGTCTGCTTCAAGTCCAAAAAAGAGAAGGTTGGCGGCAAAAAAGCGGTGCGTGTGCCGAAAAACGAGTGGCTGCGCATTCCAGACGCGCATCCCGCTATCATATCACCCGAACAATTCAGCGACGCTAATGAAAAATTACGCAGGAACAATCGGCGGGAAGACGGGAAAGCAGGTTCCAACCGCGCTCCCTTTCCTAATCTCAAGTTCATATGCGGCCACTGCAATAAGGGTATGCGTTGGATGCGATGCCAAGAGTCTTACTATTTCTGCGAGGGCCCAAAGCTAAAAAAAGACGTGGGGTGCTTCGAAGGCAAGGTACACGCGAGCTTGCTGAAAGAGATCATTCTCGCCTCCGTGCAAACGGAAGCACGGAAGATCTATGATGAAGATCAGTTGCGCAAACGGGTTGTTCTGTATGACTCGTCCGGCGGAGATGATGCTATCGTGGAGCGCAAACAGCTTATGGCACAGATTACCATGCTGGAGCGGCGCGTTGACGCCTTATATGAGGAATATGCCGACGGCAAACTCGATAAAGACAGCTACCTCGCAGCAAAGGCGGCCCGCGCGCGGGAAATTGCCCATGCGAAGGATAGCGTTTCTATGCTGGATACCCGTATTGCTGAGTCCGTTGTGCCGATGAAGGCGCCTGTGAATGATTCGCTCTTGCGGCGTGTATTGGATGCAGAGGACATAACGGACGAGGTGGCTTCGCTGATCGATAGCGTCGTGATATATGATTCCGAACGGATTGAGGTCAGATTTGCGTTCGGGGATGTGTTGAAAGAGGTTTCTATATGATCTATTTTACAGCGGATTTGCACTTTGGCCACGCGAACGTAATCCGTCACTGCAATCGTCCGTTTGCCTCTGCGGATGAAATGGACGCCGCGCTGACGCAAAACTGGAATTCTGTCGTGCGCGAACTCGATGAGGTTTATATCTTGGGCGATTTCACGATGAAGCCCGCTGCCGAAGCGCATAGGTATCTATCCGCTCTCAACGGGCGCAAATACATGATCCGGGGGAATCACGACAGATTTCTAGACAAATATACCCCATTTACGGCGGATTTTGAGTGGGTTAAGGATTACTTCGTCCTGAAGCGCGAGCGCAGGCGGTTCGTATTGTTCCATTATCCGATTTGCGAATGGGACTGTTTTTATCGCGGAGCAATCCACCTTTACGGTCATGTTCATAATTCCACGGCATCGGCGGAGCGTGTCGGCGGTCTTGGCCTTGCTTTCAATGCCGGGGTTGACTGCAATGGATTCCGGCCGGTCAGTATTGACGAAGTCATTATGAGGGCGGAAGCGGCGGAGGGCGGAAAATAATATTTAGAGAGCGGTCAAGTGGCAACAACCTATCTGAATATGGTATACTGATATAGAGAGGAAGGGCGTTAATTACAGTGAGTGAAGTATTTCTTTCTCCTAAGAGCGATATTATCTTCAAGCTTTTGTTTGGCGATGAGCGCAGTGTGGAGATACTGACGGATTTTTTGAAATCCGTGCTCCGGCTCCCTGCCGGTGAGTATGAGGAAGTTACCCTTATTGATCCGCATTTGAAGCGTGAATATGAAGGCGACAAACTCGGAATACTGGATGTACGGGTGCGGACGAAGGCCAAGAAGGTCATTGACATTGAGATCCAATTGTTACCTTCGCCGGAGCTAAGATCAAGAGTCGTGTACTACTGCGCCAAGATGGTCACGGAGCAGGTAGGCGCGGGTGAGTCATATACCAATATCAAGCGCGTAATCAGTATTGTTATAACAGATTATTCGCTGATATCGGAAAACGGAAACTATCATAACCGCTATACGCTCTA
>DBDD01000220.1:6521-6949 GCA_002293365.1 Christensenella sp. UBA941
CAAGTTAAAAAGGCGGTTGTGCGCCTGATGGAATTGTCGAACGACGAGCGGACGCGTATGCTGTACGAATCCCGCCAGAAAATGGAGTGGGATAATAAAGCACGCGAGCGCGGGGCGAGAGAAAAAGAGCGAATCGCGATTGCGAAAAACCTTTTGAACAAGCAAATGCCAATAGGCGAAATTGCGGATGTAACCGGCCTGACCTTAGAAGAAGTCGAAGACTTGCAAAACCTTAACTGACACTAACGTATTTATCAACGGAGAGGATGTCAGATTCTCTCCGTAATCTTTCGATATTTTTTTAGTCTTTGCTTGACAGCCACTTACGTCAGGCTGTCGAGGGACGATAATCTCGAAGGAGAAAGCTACAGCATCGGCAACCAAAAGAAGCTGCTAACGAAGGTCGCCAAAGAGAAGGGGTATACGAA
>DBDD01000139.1:0-251 GCA_002293365.1 Christensenella sp. UBA941
TCTGAAACAAGCGCGTCGTAAACGTCGATTATGGCCATAAGCCGCGCTTCCAACGGGATGCCGTCGCCGTTAAGGCCGTCGGGGTAGCCGGAGCCGTCGTATCTTTCGTGGTGATGCCGCGCGAAAATCCTCGCGTGGTCTAAAAATGTGCGCTCGCTGGTTTTCTCTTGGATTTTGCCGATTATTTCGCTGCCGATTACCGTGTGCCGCTTCATCTCGTCAAATTCCTGAGCAGTAAGCTTGCCGGGCTT
>DBDD01000139.1:467-1078 GCA_002293365.1 Christensenella sp. UBA941
TTGATTTCCCGCTTGATGCGGCTAAACAGTACGAGAAGGAGCGCCAACACACAGGTTACGGAAAGCAACGCGCCAATCAGCCACGGCAGCCGGGATTGCGCCACCTTTGCGCGGTAATCATACGTTTTGCGCATCCAGCCGCCCGATATTTCCTGGGTGGGAATCACATGCAGCGCCTTTTCTATCACCGAGCACAGAATAGCCTCGTCCCTGTGGAAGCCCATAACGGAATCATACGGATAATCAAATACGATATTGGCCTTGTATCCCGGTTGTTCCCGGAAATTAGTGTGGGTCAAAAGCTGGTTTTGGCTGGCCATTATCATATCCACTTCGCCGCTTTCCAAGCCGCTAAACGCCTCATCGAAGCTTGGGTACTCAACGGCGTCCGCGTGGCCGGGGAACCAGCNNACATCCGTATGGGCGTAGCCGTCGACCAGCCCAACCTTCATGTACAGAACTTCGTTGATATTGACGTCTGCGGTTTCCATCTTTGAAAGTAGGGCGTAGTAGTCTGTAAGGATGGCTGCGTCGGGCCACAGGAAGCGCCCCTTGCGCTCCGGGTTTTGTATAAGCTCCGAAATCATGGCGGCCTCCCCGTTTTCCAGCAT
>DBDD01000139.1:1212-5542 GCA_002293365.1 Christensenella sp. UBA941
CGGAGGTATTCCGTCTCCGCCGGCGTAAACCGCATGGAAAGCTTGTGTTTAGTGTATTCCGCAGCCCCCAAATTGTAAAGCTCCGTCAAATGCCGCATACCGCCGCTCTGGATATATTTCTGTATAATGGAGATAATCGGCGCGTTCGCGGGGTTTTGCGTCGCCAGCGATACAGGCCCGTAAATCAGCGGATAAAAATCCTCCACGGTGACGTCCCCGTAAATATCGAACACCGCCTCCGCCGTGCTCTCGTCTATAAACGCGTCGGCCTCCCCGCTTTTAAGCTGCCTGTACGCCTGTGCATAATCACTGACGAATATGGCGTCGAAAGGCTCTGTCATGCTCGCGCGCACATCGTCAACCGTGGTGACGCCCTCCAGAAACGCAAACCGCACAACCCTATCGGCAGATATTGCGGCAAGCGGTTCGCTGCCCTCTATCCTGATATACTTTACCAAACGCTCGGCAATAGCGTCGGTCATATAGTACGTTTCGCGGCGTTCGGGCGTCGCCGTAAGCTCGCCCGTAAAGTCAATCTCGCCGGTTGACAGGCCGCTTATCATTTCATCCCATTCATACAGGCCGATTTTGAAAGTCACGCCGAAAAACTCACTCAGCCAGTCGCAAAGGAAGGCGGTAAACCCGCTCGTTTCGCCATCCTCGCCGCGAAACGTCTCCGTGCTGACAATGGTTCCGTACAGGAATGTCCTGCCCTCGCGTATAAACGCCTCGATCGCCTCTATTTCCCCGTCTGTCACACCGGGAACGTCGCAAAAAGAAGCGTACCGCGTTCCCTCATTTTCTGTCACCGGCGCGGCACACCCCGAAAGCGCGATTGCCGCCAAAAGGAATACCACAACAGCCTTTGATAAAATTTTCTGTGTGATTTTCCCGCCGATACGGCAAGTCATAGCTTAAACCTTTCCGACATTTCCTCAAGCAACGAACTTAATCGTACCCTAGCTTTCCACGCCCAGCTTCCATTCCCCCGCGTCATATGTCAATATCAGGTCAACATAGTAATTGGTGGACTGAACGCGGAACAAATGTGTTTCTATCGTCAGGGTTTGGAGGTAGCTTTCCTTAAAAGTAATGACGGTGCTGCCGCCTGTTACGGTGTAGTGGACGGGGTCTACAACGGTTCCGTCTGGCATGTGCATTACGTAAAGGAGCTCATTACGCATAAGGCGCTTAACGCGTTGGTTTTCCCGCAGGAACTCCGAAAGCGCCCGCGCGGGCGCTCTCATCATTTATAATTATATTACATGTCCAGGGTGTTTGAGCATTGTTCCAGAAATTTCACAAGTCTGACAGGCAAAGCTATTGCAGCATGAAGCGATAGCCGTCACTATACTTGGGCGAAATGACGCAGCCGCCGCCCTCCAGCTTTTTGCGCAAGTTTAAAATCTGCTTCCTCAGAGATCCATCATTTTTGCCCATAGGCTGGCCCCATACCTTTTCGTAGAGACAAGGCGCGCCGAGGGCACGGCCTTCGTTCTGCACGAACAGCGTAAGCAGGGCGAACTCTTTTTGTACGAGGTTCAAATCCTCCCCGTTCAAAAAGGCTTGCCCGCTCAGGATGTCAAGGCGCAGCCCGCCCCGCGAGATTGTTTCGGGAATCTGCTCCACGTTGCGGAACATCGCGTCCACCCGCGCCTTTAGCACTTCGTAGGTGAACGGCTTCGACATATAATCGTTTGCGCCGAGCCGAAGCCCCCGCGCCACATCTCTGGATTTTCCCCACGCGGTCAGCATGATGATGGGTATTCTGCTCCCCGCCGCCCGCAGCTCGGAGAGCAAGTCCAGGCCGTTGCCGTCCGGCAGCATGATGTCCAGCACGATAGCCCCCGGCGTTTCCCGCGCCAGATGCTCCCGCGCCTTTGCGTATGTCGCGGCGAGAAGAACGCGGTAGCCCTCCTCCTCGAAAAAACGGCGGTGGTTTTCCAAAATGTCAAGCTCGTCCTCGACCAACAGCACGGTTTTCATCTGTCCACCCCGCTTTCGCTATCCTCCAGCGCGGCGTCTATCATGTAGGCAATCCGCATGATCTCGTCCTGCGATTTTTCCAGACGTTCGTGATCGGTTTCCGCGCACCTGTTCGCAATCTGGATATTGGTGGAGATTTTCGTGAGCGGTGTTCGCATGTTGTGGCTCATTTTGCGGTAGAAGTCCGTTTGGGCGGCAAGCTCCTCCTCGCGCCGTTTGGTTTCGGCGTAGCTCACCCCCAGCATGACGCATTGGCTTAAAGTCAAAAACAGTGTGGGAATTATGCCCGGTGAAAACACCTGATTGCCCATCACCAAAATTACGAAAGGCGTCCAGAGAACGTATATGAACAGCGCGGCCAGAAAAAGCATGTTGTAACGGTTATCCCGCAGCCTCTTAGCCCTCGTTGCGTCGATAGCCAGCCAAATAAGGGGAATCATCACCAAATAAATCGTTGCGCCCGGCGCTCCCGGCAGTATTAACAGGCAGGAGCCGATGAGCGAAGCGGCGTAGATTATGCGCCTCGGCCTGCTCTTTAGCGGAATATCAAACACGATATGCGCGAAAACAATGAGCGTTGCCATTTGCAGTATAAAGGTAGCCGATAGTACCAATGGAATTTCCGCGCCCAAGCCCCCCGGCAGCAGCAAATCCCCCAAAGCGTTTGCGCCAAAGAAAAAACGCACGGAGGAGACTAAACACATAAGCGAAAAGGAAAGATATACCCACTCCCCACGCCTTTGGGTAAATAGGATAAGATGATATAGGCCCATCATGACGAAGATACCCAACGCAAAGCCGAGAGCGACTCGGCGCGTTAGTACGTCCCGGGTAAGAACGCCTGTGCGCCCGATCGTTATTGGGTTTGTCAATCCAGAACCAACAAAATTGTAATTCGCCGCTTGAATTACGATTTCAGCCCGTCCGTTTACAGGCCGAATCCGCGCGAAAGCGTTGCGTGTTCCCTGAACCGTTTCTGCGGCGGTCTTACCTACTGTCCCGGCCCCAAACACCCTTTCGCCGTTAATCCAGACAACGGACGAATTGATGATTTGCGGGATGAACATTTCAAGCTCAGTCTCGTCTGAAAGGATAATCAGCCTGTAGGTGGCGCAGCCCGCAAGCGGATAACCGGCGCGCTGCCACGACAGCGGAACCTCTATGAACCCGCCGTCCTCGGGTGAGCCGTCCGCGAAGTCCTCCGGGGTTAGCAGCCTGTCATAATAAAACTCCCATTAGCCATCCAGCGTGTAAATCGCGTCAGAAAAGTTTTCGCCGGTCAGGTCGAGGATGCCGCCCACGGCGGGAGCATCGGTAACACTGTTTGGCATGGATATGAAGTATAATGACGCAGCGCATATTAAGACGATACACGCGGTAATCAATACGAATCGTTTCATGGGCGGTGTCCTTCCGTGGCGAAATTGCCAATTGCTATATATCAGTGTAAATCTTTTTAATAAATAATACAACCTATGGATCGCGGCGCATGGCGGAAGCGGCGATATCGCCTGACCACGCTGTAAATGGAATAATCCACCAAGCCTAGTTGATACTATAGCTGCGCCATACGCTGTTGCACACAGATTACAGCAAGGTCACAGTCGGTATGGAGTCCACCTCAAAATTTCTTCGGTAGCATGACCTTACTGGACTAAATTTTTACCCCCAATAAGATGCCATATAACCAATCCCACGGCCTGAGATCACTCAAGGCCGGAACGAAAATGTCCGTTTCTCTAAGCTCGCCGACCCTGTGGCCTGCGCCGGTACTGATTGAGTATTGGCTGAAGAGCATGGGCCTAACGCTCAAAGAAGTAGTGATATGCAGCATAGTATCGTCCGATAATCCCGCCGCCTTAACGAATTCATACAGCCCATCCTCATCGACCTGTGCGCCGCCGCCCGTAAGCGAAACAAAGCGCTCCGCCCCCTCGATATACGTGATTTCGGAAGAGAATCCTCTGAAGACGCGCACGCTTGCCGGCGTTTCGATAACCGGAAATATAACGCCGATCAAGCCAAGGGCAAAGACGCACGCTGCAACGACGGCCACGGCAGCGATCTTCTGCTTGCTTTTAGGAGTAGCAGGCGGCGCGGCGCAAGCCTTGATACGCTCGTACATGCCAGCGGAATCGGCGTTGATACCCGCTATCGCGCCTTTGGACACGGATTTTTCCGCTTCACGCAGCAACAGCGCTCCGTATTCATGCCGGGAAAATCTAAGCGTAACGCGCTCGTCACACAACAATTCCCTGTCACGCCGGATAAGCCGTACAGCCGAACGGATCGCCGGGCAAAACCAAAATACGCAGATAAGCCATTCAAGGGCGCTAAACAGCAG
>DBDD01000139.1:5557-7481 GCA_002293365.1 Christensenella sp. UBA941
CTCTTCCGGAGAATAATCTGTTTCAAAATTCGGGGGCAGATAGACGCGCGAGCGGAAAGACGCGAAATACGCCGCGCAGGAGTTTATCTCGCCCGTTTTCAACAGCCGCAGCGTTGCGTAACGCCTCGCAGCCGTTTTGATAATGCAAACAATAATTCCGGCAAGCCACATGCCGGAAAGCGCCAACGGCAAATACGCCAAGGCGCCGGCCGCTATGAAAGACTGTATCACGGAAAGCGCGTTCAGCCTTTGCGCGAGCGATACGGCGCTCGCCTCGATTGGCAGAACGAGCACAGGTATGCACAACGCCCAAAGCCATGCGCGCCGGGCGGGCGAAAGCCTTTGTCTCGAACGGGAGATTGCGGCGGTCAGAGCGCACAACGCTAGCGCGGTAAATAGCACACGCGTAAAAAGCATCTGAAGCAATACTGTAAACGGAGCAAGTTCGTTAAGGAAGTTCTCAAAAGACGTCATTGCTTCTCCTTTTTAGCGTCCAGCAGCGTGGAAAGCTCCGCTATTTGCTCCTGGCTCAAGTCGCTGTCTCCGATAAAGTGCGCGAGCATCCCGGCTACGTCGCCGTTGTAATAGCGCGAAACAAAATCCCTGTTTTCCTTCGTGACGCAGCTTGATTCGCTCACAGCGGCGCTATAGTGGTAGACGCGGCTGTCGGCGGCGTCCACTTTGTAGCCGACAAAGCCCTTCGCGACAAGCCTTTGCAGTAATGTCTTGATTGTCCGCGGGCTTCGGCCCCTGCCGTCTTCCAGCCGCGCGACAATTTCGGCGGAGGTCATAGATTCTTCGCACTTCCACAGCGCCCGCATAATCTCCCACTCTGCGCCCGAAATATTGTAGTTCACACTCTTCACCGCCCAATCGCGTATTTTGATAATCGGTTTACATTAAACACTAAAGTTTACGCGAAATATCTCGATACACTAATTGACTACAGGCGTAATCTATAGTAAAATCTAATGGATAGAACCGCCTACAGAAATTATAGCTTAGTCTGAAATGGATTACAAGCGTAGTTTTCTGGGCAAATAGACTACCCACGTAATTGTATGGGAATATATTATGAAGGGCGGGAGCATTTATGACAGTGCGCGATATGGCAAGGCTGCATGGAATGAACAACCCATTTAATACTTGGAACAGGGCAAACAGCGCGCCCACCGCATCCGCAAATACCGCGGCACGCGCTCCCATGCCTGACTGGAGCGAGATTCCAACAAAGGAAACGCCTAAAATGTCGGAAGAAGAGTTTGAGCAGGCAATCAAGGATTTGGCCAGAAAAGAAGCGTCAGAGGGGATTTTGGCGGGTACGGAAGATCAACGCAAGCTGATGCGGGATTATATATCCGTGGTATCGCCCGACAGAAAATCTTGGTTTAGCTCGGGCGCATCGCCCGCGATTGTGGGCGGCAAGGACGACCCGGTCAAGCCGAGGATGCATTTTAACCCGAATTTCGGGAAATGGTTTTGGAAAGGTACGCCCGCCGAGAATGAGCGTATGGCAAAATTCCATGATATATACCAACAGGCATATCAGGAGTACGAAGCGGAGCATGGCAAGGTTATCGGAACGCCGACAATCACGCAGTTCGACGCGAGGGTTTAAACAATAACAACATTGTAATCAATTATTTCGATAGAATCAGAGGAGATAAAACAATGTCAGGAATAGGATTTGCTCAAATGAGCGCGCTTATGTCTTCGCAAAACGCGCTGACAAGCGTGACGGACGCGAACCGGAACCGCACCAAGCTGAACGCCATACCCTCTGCGAAAAAGGCAAGAGAAAACATGAGTATGGAAGAATACAAGCAATATATTCACAGCCAAATTTCGCAAATATCCAAGCATCCATCTCAAGCGGGAGCGAACTGGAACGTATTGATAAACGATGATGGCTTTGAGGCAATGA
>DBDD01000348.1 GCA_002293365.1 Christensenella sp. UBA941
TGTATCAAAGCGTAAAGAAGGTTTTAGTATGGCCGGAATCAGTGGGATTAATATGAATACTTTTGCGGCGTATTCAAATTATAAAAACAGTTCCAGCATGTTCAATATCGGCGGCATCGGCCAAACGGGCGCGATAGGCGCAATGGGCTCGCTTAACTCGCTGAAAACACGCGAGGCGAATAACTTCCTTAGCTCATCCCAAAACCAAGCCTCGTCGCCGCTATCGTTCCTGACGGGCATGAAGCAGAACGCCTCCGAATTCAATTCCTCGGTCAAAGCTTTGACGGGCTTTGGCGCGAACGGCGTTTTCAGCCAACGGGGAGCGCAGTCCTCCGATACGAGCGCGCTTGCGATCAACTCCAATAAAAATAATTCAGGCTTCAACAACTTCCGCCCGATGAACGTAGAAATCGACCAAGTCGCGACGGCCCAAAGAAACGAAGGCAGTTCCATGCTTGCTTCGGGTAGGAGCGCCGAGCGCGGTAACTATGGCTTTTCCATCGACATTGGCGGCCAGAGCCACGATTTTTCCATTAACGTCGGCGCGGGCGATACCAACAAGTCGATCCAGCAAAAGATGGCCGACGCCGTTAATAAGCGCGGCATAGGCATAAACGCCTCCGTCGAACAAGGCGACAACTCCCGCTCTTCGCGGCTCGTCTTCGAAAGCGAGGATACGGGCACAAACGAAGCCTTCGCCGTACGCGATACGAACGCGCCGAATGGCCGCGAGGGGCTCGCGTCCATGATGAACGTGGACGAAGCCGACCAACAGGCCCAAAACGCTATTTACAGCGTGAACGGCACTCAAAAAACGTCCCAGTCCAACGAGGTCGAGCTCGGAGGCGGCGTTCGGGGAACTTTAAAAGAGGCGACGGACGACGCTGTGCGCGTCTCCTACGGGCAAGACGCAGGCGCTATTCGCGGCGGCGTTGAAGACTTCGTGAAAAGCTATAATTCTATGCTGGATTCAGCGGAATCCAACTCCATGTCGCGGCTATCTTCCTCGCTAAACGGGATTACAAACACGTATCGCGGTACGCTTTCAAACCTCGGAATCGAATCGGACGCCTCCGGAAGGTTGTCGATAAATTCCGAAAAGCTAGACGCGTCCATCCAAAACGGCCGTCTTGAAGACGCGTTCCGTTCCGGAGGAAGCTACGGCATAGGCGGACGGCTTCAAAACACTGCAAACCAGATGGAGCGCAATCCTATGTCGTATTCCAATACGAGCTCGCTGATGACGACGTACAACCAAAACAACTCCTTCAACTTCAACAACTACTCATCGATGTTCAGCGGGCAATTGTTCAATTTCCTGTTGTAGGGCTACCAATTGCGAATACACAAAATGCCAGTAAGGGCATTTTGTATATTATGGACGAAATCACATCGGGAGAACAATGTTCCCCCCTACAACGCAAAGCCGAAGGGTTTGTTATTAGTGCGTTTGTCGCGGCTGAGCGTCTTTTTATACCCTCCAGCTTTTTCCGCAATTTTGGCACACGCCCATAAGGCGCGTCTTGCTTTTTGTTCTGCTATTGGTTATGGCCGGGATGATTAGAATCAGCCCGCACGTAATTATCGCGAGAAATATCCAGCCCAGCCAGCCGAAACAGCCCCGGTGCTTTGTCCAGGTCTTCGTGACGGGGTGAACGGCGACGTTTTCGCTTGAGCATCTCGGACATGTCATGTGATGTTCTCCTCTGGCTTTTGCACATACTGCGGGCGGCTGCGAACCGCCCTTACAATTTACTATCGCCTCACAAAGTTGTTATTAGAATCATGACGGCGCAATATACGAGTAGAAGCGCCATTATAATATTTACGAGCTTTTTATTTTGGGTGAATACACGCTGGAAAACGGAGCCGAACAGCGCCCAGCAGTTCGTCGAAATAAACGCGGGAGGGCCCAAGAGCACTACGAACAGCGCTATCGTGGGAATATCCGAGTAATACGGAAGGATGTACGTCGACATCAGCGTTATTCCATAGAGGATGCATTTCACATTGACGAATTGTAGCACTGCGCCGGAGAGGACGCTGTCCGTCCTTAGACGCGTTTTATAGCTATGCGTAGGCCTAACGCTTTCGGCAGAATCACCATGCGTTTCATCATCGGGTATCGCTATATCGCCGCCCGCGCTTGCGCCGCCGCGCGGCTTATCGCGTAGGGTTGTATACGCGAGGAAGAGTATATATAGAGAGCCAGCGACGGCCATGTAGGGCTCGATCGCGGGGATGAAGTCTTGCAATAATTTGCAAAAAACCGCACATAGCGCTAAAACGACGGTGAAGCCGATCCAAACGCCGAAGCAAAACCGTATGGCGCGCTTATAACCGTATTTCGCGGCGTTGGTCATAGCCATGATGTTGTTTGGCCCCGGCGTAAACGTCGAGATAAGCACATAAGAAATAAAGCCGCCAAAATCGGGCATATATACGCCCCCTCTCTTAGGGTCAAGGGCGTATTAGCTTCCCCGATCCTAACGCGTCGGCTCGCCGCCCCGCCTAATCATTTTATACGCGGGGCGGCGTTTTGTAAAGGCGCGTCGAAATGGATCGATAATTGTTAGATTGTGCGCTAACGAACGCCCTCGATATGCAGGAGCCGCGCGTGCATATACGTATATAGCGCTAGCGGCTTGTTGTCGGCGTCGTTCGTATGGGTGGTCAAAAGGATATTATCCGGCTCGGGCTCGTCGCCGGTTTCAACTACGAGCAGCGAGTGCTTATATACCTCGCCGTCGAAGCTGAGCTGTACAATATCGCCCGGTATAGCCGCGGAAAGGGGTAAATCGCTTGCGTACGGGCCAGGGCCTCTATTGGTCGTCAGGAAACGATAGAGGTACGGCACGCCCGCCCACGCCGCGGCCCGGTTCGAGGGCGAGGCGTAGTACCAGCCGACGTCTCTGGTATAGTTCATAACGCCGCAGCCGGCGTAGAGGCATTGGGATATGAAATTCGTACAATCCCCACCCAAGGCAGTAAAATCGTAATATTTGGGATTGCGGCGAAAAGCCCAGGAGTGGGCGTATGTTATGGCTCTGTTGCGGTCGTAGGTTCTTGGCATAATTAGCTGCTCCTTTTTGCGGCGGGTATTGGTGAACGCATATTAGCCGCCTATGGTTCAGGATATGTGGAGGCGGGGAGGATTGTTAGCGGCGAAAACCGCGAACGGAAACTAACATTTGGATATATAGGCGAAAATGATATAATGAAAGCGCTTATGAGACTGCTTCTTATGCTTATGACTATATGATATTGCGCTTTTTGGGGGCTCGAACATGAATGTGAGGATAAACAAAACCTTGTGCGCGGCAGTTTTATTGAGGACTATAATATTTATAATTATCGCGTTTCTCTATATAAAATTCCTCGGGCTTGTCGAAACGCTCGCCGGGCAGATCGGCGTGGGGCAAGAGATTGTGCACTACGGTGCGGACGGCGCGTATACAACGAGAATGAACGGCGTAAGCGAGAGCGGCTGGCTGGCTATGCTTTATTACTTTATAGCCGCAATTATGATACCCGCGCTTATCATCTCGCTAAGTAGTACGAAGTGCGGAAAACCGCTTGGCAAGCTTATAAAGCCCGTAGAGAGAGACTCCATAACCCAGCAGGAGTATTGGCATACGATGACGTTCCTGCACTTTTTAATAGCCATGGCCGCCTTCGCCGCCGTCGTCATTATCGATATTTTGGCATTTCCAGTCTCGGCGCTTATGCGCGTACAGACGGAAGCCCTCCAGAGCGCGCTGGCCATGGCGGCTATAATATCCGCGCTTTTTTCTATCGCTCGCACAAAGCGCAATAAAAGCAGCGTTATTTTGACTCTTGCGGCGTGCGCCGCGGCCTTGGGCGGATATCTTATGAGCGTACCGGTCGTTTCTCCGCCCATAAGCCTGCTTTTGAATACATGGCTATATATCGCCGCCGCGTTTGTTATCGTCATAGCCTTGCGCGCGTTCAGCAAATATCCGTACCGTTTCAACAACGGGGCGTCGGTTGCAGCCATCGCAATGCTGCTCGCCTGGATTTTGCGCGGCAATTTCAGCCTGGGTTATTTTGTGGCGGTAAGGCAGCTTATCTTTTCATAGCGCAGGGAGTGTACCGATAAACTCCGCCGGGGAGAGGATAAACGGCTCGTTCGGATAATGCTTTTTGTTACCGGTAATCAAATTGGCGTTCGCGCTCTTTGCGATATCAAAGAATTTCCGTTCGGATTTGTCTATAAACGGCATGGAGCTTGGCAGCCCTAACAGCGACAAGCCTTCTTTGCTAATCATGTCGATGAGATTAATCACGTCATATTGTGAAAACTTGAAGCCTGGGCGAAGCAGAACCGACTTATATTCGAGCAAAATCTCGGCGCTGTAAACGGGCTGCAATTGCCGTAACGCCACTAAGTCCAATATGGAGGCGGGGTGGCTCGGGCGTTTCCATAACGCGGATACAAGCACGTTTGTATCCAAAACAACGCGCTTCATTTACTACACCCGAGAATCATTCAATTCGTGCCGGGCGGCTCGGATTTCGGCCTCGATTTCCTCGTCGGACATATAGCCGCTTTCCGCCGCGATGGCACGCATTCGATTAATCGAAAGCATGGCCTTGGCCTGTCTTATAGCCTGGGAAAGCTCGCCGAACTCGCCGTCTGCGATGTTGAGCATTAGCGCGATGGGCTTACCGTTGTTTGTAACGACCATTTCGCCGCTTTCGTTTAGCTTATCCCAGACGCTTCTGGTTGAGGTGCGGAAATCGCGTACTGTGGCAAAGTTCATTTTAGTTCCTCCGGATAGAGTATTCTACCGTGTTAATTTTATTATACACGATTGTAGCACGGAAACCCACCCCTAACAACTCCCCGCCCTTCTGCATACCTTATACTATTACCTACCGCGAGGGAGGGAGCGCATGCGCCGCTTATTTGTCGCCAACGCTGGGGAAGACAGTATTTCCGTGCTTTGTCCCGTAAAAATGCGGGAGATCGAGCGCATCCCGCTCGGCGGCGGCGCGGCGCTAGGCCCGAGGTGCATCGCGGTCGATAACGGGCGGCTTATCATCGCCAATTGCTTTGATTCGAGCATATTGAGCCTCGACCTCTCGACCCGCGCGCTGGACTTTCATCCCGTCGGCGCGTGCCCCGGCAGCATGAGCCGCGTTCCGGACGGCTGGATAGTCGCCTGTACGGAATCGGACAGCCTTTGGAAGCTCGACCTCGCGCTCGCGCCCCAATTCATGGCGACGCTAGGCAAATTTCCGCTCTGCGTATCGAGCTATAAAAACCACGCGCTCGTCTCGCACCTCGGCTCGCGGGACGCGATCCTATGCGACGCGTCTACGCTCCGCCAGAAAGCGCGCGTCTCGCTA
>DBDD01000001.1:0-408 GCA_002293365.1 Christensenella sp. UBA941
GCGAGCATGTTCTTCGGCGCGGTTTCCGGCTCGTCGCCCTCGACGGTCGTCGCCATCGGCGGTTTGCTGTTCCCGGAGCTTGCGAAATCCAAGTATTCCAAGGGCTTTTCGGTAGGCCTCATCACGTCGAGCGGCTCCGTCGCATTGCTGATACCACCGAGCATCACCGCCATCATCTACGCCACGCTGACGAACGCNNNTGTGCTTCCTCGTATATATCTTCATCTACGCCAAGCGGCATAACATTCAGCCCGACCCTAAGACCACCGCAAAGCAGAAGCTGCGCGCGACGCTGGACGCCGGGTGGGCGCTGGGTGTGCCTGTAATAATCATCGGCGGCATCTATACCGGCCTCTGTACGCCGACGGAGGCTTCCGGCCTTTCTACGATCTACGCCCTCGTCGTAAG
>DBDD01000001.1:428-2620 GCA_002293365.1 Christensenella sp. UBA941
ACGACGTCGCAGGTCATGATCCTCATGTGCGCCGCGTCCGTATTCGCCTGGGTGCTGACGGTCGGCCAGATGCCGCAGCAATTCTCCGCGTGGGTGAGCACGATGAACCTCTCACCGCTTGCGTTCCTGGGCATTATCTGCGTATACATGCTGATCGCCGGCTGCTTTATCGACGGCGTATCGGCGTTTATGATCATCCTGCCGATGGTTCTGCCTATGGCGTCGAGCTTGAATATCAATTTGGTGCATTTGGGCATCATCATGATAACCACCGTGGCGATAGGCATGTTCACGCCGCCGTTCGGCTTGAACCTTTTCGTCGCGCAGCCCATTGCGGGCGGCAAGATGAGCGAGATTTTCAAGGGCGTTATGCCCTTCGTGCTGGTCAGCATCGTTGCGCTTATATTGATTGTGCTGTTCCCCGATATTTCGCTGATATTGCCGAATTTGGTTTACGCGAAATAAACCTATAGAAATAATAAGGAATAAAAGAGATGAACAAAGAAATCTTTTCAACCGATAAAGCCCCGGCGGCCATAGGCCCGTACTCGCAGTCCATCGCGCTGGGCGACCTCGTCTTCACCTCCGGCCAGCTGCCTATCGACCCGGCGACGAACGAAATGCCCGAGGGCATCGAGGCACAGGCCGAGCAGGCGCTGAGGAACGTTGCCGAAGTCTTAAAGGCCGCGGGCAGTTCGATGGATAAAGCGCTGAAGGTCACGGTATTCATGCAGGACATGGGCCATTTCGCCGCCGTCAACGCGATTTATCAAAAGCACTTCGCCAAGGATTGCCCATGCCGCAGCGCCGTGCAAGTCGCGAGGCTGCCGAAGGACGCGTTGATAGAGATTGAGGCCATAGCGCACAGGTAGGGAAAGAACGATTTTTGTAGGGGCGAACTGTGTTCGCCCGTGAATAACCGCGAACTATTTGTGGCGGGCGAACACAGTTCGCCCCTACAGTAAAGCGATAATACATAGCACTATAGGAGTAACAGGCATGCAGCTCAATCAGTATCGCCAAAAGCGCATGGCGGACGCCGCGAAAAAGCACGGCGTAAGCGCGCTCGTCGCCTCGCACGGCGCGAATATAGCGTACGTGACGAACGGCTATCACTCAATCGGCCCGGACGTACTGAACGCCGCGCAGATTTACGCGCTATATGAGCCGGATAAAGGGCGCGTCGCGTATATTGCCTCCGTCGCCGAGATTCCGAGCATATTGGAGCATGACCCATGCGCGGAGATATATTGCTTCGGCGGCTTTCAATTCGCCGCGATTGAGGATGCCTTCGCGGAGAAGGTGCTTACAATTCGCGACAAGAGATTTTCAAGTGCGGAAGAGGCGCTCGCCGCCGCGATAAAGTCGGTATCCGGTACTATCGCGCTGGACGAGAGCCGCGTGAACTTCGTTATTTACCAAAAGCTATTGGCGGCTTTGGGCGAAAAGAAAATAATCCCCGGCATACCCGTCTTCAACGCGGCTCGAATGATTAAGCACCCGGACGAGATCGCCGCGATAGAGCGCTCGGCGGAATGCGCGGAGCAATGCCTGTACGCGGCGCTTCAGTGCTTTGAGCCGGGCATGAGCGAATACGACATTCAGCGCAAATATATGGCCGAGGCCGGGAAGCGCGGCGCGATTCCGTTTTTCATCGTCGCTACGGCGGCGAAGCGCGCGGCGTTTTCCGATACTATCAACACTTCGCTGATTGTCGCCAAGGGCGATATGATCCGCTTCGATTTCGGCGTGATACTCGACGGCTATCCGTCCGACCTCGCGCGAACCGCTGTATTCGGGAAGCCGTCGGATGAGATTATTGCGGGCTATGAAGCTATAAAAGCCGGTACAAAAAACGCGATTGCCGCCATGAAGCCTGGTGCATTGGCGTCGCGGATATTCGAAATAGCTGTGGAGGAGACGCGCAAAAACGGCCTGCCCGAATACCAAAGGCACCACTGCGGGCACGGCATAGGCCTTGAAACCTACGATTTGCCGTCGATTGCGCCCTCATGCGATATACCGCTTGAAGAGAACATGACGCTGTGTATCGAAACGCCGTATTACAAGCTCGGCTGGGGCGGCTTGCAAATAGAGAACACCGTCGCCGTTACGAAAGACGGCGCGCGCTATCTCGATAAGACGGGCGACGAATTGATAGTGCTGTAACGCGCTAACCTGTAGGGGCGAAC
>DBDD01000001.1:2697-3042 GCA_002293365.1 Christensenella sp. UBA941
TGCATCCGCTGCGGCGCTCCGCTGGGCGGCAAGAAATTTTATCAGGCGTGCCCGCACTGCATCGACAAGGGTACAGTAAACTACACGACCGTGTATGACGTACGGGGCGCGAAATTGCCAAACGATTCGGCACAACCCGGTTTGTTTAAATATCGCGATTTCCTACCGCTGGCTAACGAGGCTAAGCCCGTATCGATAGGGGAGGGCAATACGCCGCTTATAAAGCTCGAACGGCTCGGGAAAAAGCTGGGCATCCCCAATCTTTATGCGAAGGACGAATCACGCAACCCTACTATGTCTTATAAGGATCGCCTTATCTCCGTCGTCACGACAAAGGCGGTATAT
>DBDD01000293.1 GCA_002293365.1 Christensenella sp. UBA941
GGCGGCGTCGCGGCGGCTATTCTTTTCGGCTATTTGAACGCGATACTATTTAAGCCGAGGACAAAGAAGTAGATTTTCCCGGCTCAAAATCTACTTCCTCAATCATTCTTTCGGCTGCGATACGTCTTGCCTTATCTGTCATTTCCGTTTAGAAATTGAACTCGCCCGACCAATCGAAATGCTCTGACGCCTCTGCGCTCTTGGGCCAATGGGCGCACCAGGGCGGCACGCCCGGCGTCTCGATCCTGTCGATGCTCGGCGTATACGGCTTGATATCGAGTAAAGGCGAACCGTCGTTCGCGTCGATGTAGGCGATGCGGATTATGCCCTTCGCATGGTCGATTTCAATCACTTCCACCGCCGTAAGTGCCAGCGGATTGGGGCGGATAGGCGAGCGGGTCGCGAATATGCCCATGACCTCCGGCGCGTTTTTGTAGGGCCTAGGTGATTCGAGTATGCCGCGCATTTCGTCCGAATCAAACTCGCTGAACCACCAGATGACGCTCAAGTGTGAAAACCCGTCCAGCGCCTTAAGCGCCGGGATATACTTCCCGTCCAATTCGATAAACGTCCCGTCCTTGCCCACGTTGATCTTGCCGATAGGTGTAACTTTATATTCCTTCATTTGATTTTCCTCCAAAACAGTGTGATTTCTGCCGGCAAGACCAATATAGCCTCTCACACCGTGTGAGAGTCAACCCGCATATTACCGTTTATTCAAAGGAATCTGTATCTCTGTCAAATACTTATCCGGGCTTTCCTCGTTCCAAGGCCCCCGATGCACGATTTGCCTTGACTCTCCGGCCATTTCATACTGCGCGTGCTCGCCAAGCCAATCCGCGATGGCAAGGAACGCGCCCTCAATGTTTTCGAATGATCCGTAAACCATACTGCACGCCATGATGGGTACGGGCGGCGTAGTACGGAATGTGAAGCCTCCCGCGCTCTCTCCAAGCGCGGCGACTGGCGAGCATATTTCAATATCTACGTTCTTTTCCCTGTAGTCTGTATCGTGGTATATTGTAAAAGTATTGAACGCTGCGGGGATATTATGCTTTTGGGCATAGGCGGACAGCTCTTCCCAAAGCTGTCCCTCGGCGTAATAATCCGGAACCACCCGCCGCAGCGAAAAAACCTGATACGCGGGAATGGATTTGATGGTCACATTATAGTTTATCGACATCTTCTCCTTTAGGATATCACGTTTCGCCTGTTCAATTCGCGCGAGCTTATCCTGCAAAGCGCTTATCGTATCTTGGATTTGAGCGCGCTTGTTTTCTAGTAGATTCGTTATTGACGCGTCGTCCCATTCGGAAAGCGCGGCCGATATATCCGATACGCCGAAGCCTAAATCCCGAAGGAATATAATTTTGTTCAAAGCGGGGATTTGCGCGGCGGTATATAGCCTATAATTCGTAAATCTGTCTACCTCGGCGGGCTTGAGCAAGCCCGTTTCGTCATAATACCGCAGCATGCGGATGGATACCTGCGTCAGCTTGGAAAACTCGCCTATCCTGAACATTGTGCATCTTTCCTTCGATATTTTATAAATCGTTTCCCATTGCGGCATGCCCCGTCTTTTCCGGTAATTAAAGCACCCACCGATATAATTATTGTTATATAATAACATAGTACTATCGCAATGTATAATTCCTCGTGGAAATCGACGCCTAGATATTCTAGGTGTTGCTCATGACGCCGCGTCATGAACTATACTTAGACTATACAAGGAGGAATTATAATGACAAAGTATAAAGCAATCCCGCCGGGATATATAACCGTTGGAGAACTCGCGAAAAAGATGAATACCACCGTGCGCGCCTTGCAGTATTACGACAGGGAGGGCGTGCTCTCGCCGTCGGGGATAAGCGAGGGCGGGCGCAGGCTCTATACCAGCAAAGATATCGTCGCTCTGCACCAAATCCTTTCGATGAAATCGCTTGGCTTTTCGCTCTCCGATATCAAAGACAGGCTCGTTTCGCTTGAAACGCCGGAGGACGTCGCCGTGGCTTTGGCCGAACAGGCAAAGGCGATCCGCGAAAAAATAGCGTCCTTATCGGATACGCTGGACACCGTGGAAAAGCTGCGCGAAGAAACGCTTAGGATGCAAACGGTGGATTTCTCGAAATATGCCGCCATCGTCGTGAACCTGCAAATGAAAAATGAGTTTTACGGGCTAATCAAGCATTTTGACGAAAAAATGCTGAACCACCTTCAGCTGCGGTTCGACATGGAGTCGGGAACGGCCGTGCAGAAAACGCTGAGTCGCCTGATAGACGAGATGGAAGCGCTGCAAAAAAGCGCCGCGCCGCCCGAAGGCGAAAATGGCCAAGCCCTCGCGAAGCAATGGTGGGATATGGTTACGGAGTTTACCGGCGGCGATATGAGCCTGCTGCCGGATCTCATGAAAATGGCCGATATCGCGGAAACGGGCAGCGGCGACTGGAACAAGAGATGGTCGGAGGTAGAGCCTTTCCTGCAAAAAGCGCTTGGCGAATATTTCTTAAAGGCTGGCTTCACGCCGTTCGACGGGGTAGAGCCATGATTCGTATGAACGGCGTCGTCAAACGCTTTTCGCAGCAAACCGTTTTATCGGACGTAACGTTTTGCGTACAAAAGCAGGAGATTTTCGGCTTGCTGGGGCCGTCCGGCGCAGGTAAGACTACCATTATCAATATCCTTACAAACCAGCTCCAGGCGGACGGTGGCAGCCACGGCATCGACGCTGCGGCGTCCGAAACCGGGCTGATGCTGGACGAGGATGGGCTGTATACGCGCCTAAGCTGCGTTGAAAACCTGAACGTCTTTGCGGATATTTACGCAATCCCCCGCAAGAAGTCGTTGGAGGCGCTAGAGAGCGTCGGCCTCGCGGACGCCGCGAAAAAGCCGGTGAATAAGCTGTCCCGCGGTATGCGGCAGCGGCTCGCGCTGGCAAGGGCTATCCTGCACAGCCCCAAAATCCTGTTTCTCGACGAACCGACGAGCGGCCTAGACCCCGCCGCGGCGCGAGGCATACACAAGCTGATACACAATTTGCGCGATAGCGGCGCAACCGTATTCCTAACCACGCACAATATGGACGAAGCCGTAAAGCTCTGCGACAATGTCGCGCTTTTGCATAAAGGGCGCATTGTCGAGCATGGCGCGCCCGCCGAAATATGCGAGCGCCACAGCGCCATGAAAACATCGCCCGACTTGGAGTCGGTATTTATCATCTTGACGGGGGTGGAGCTGGAATGAGCCGCGCAAGAGCGATTTTTATTAAACAGGCAAAGGATATGTTTCGAAACCCGATGATGCTGATTCAGTTTATCATCTATCCGGCAGTGGCTTTTATCATGACGGAGCTTATCGCGAAATCCAACCCCGATATCTCCAACAACATGTTTGTCACGATGATGGGAGCCATATTCGCGGGGATGGCGCTTATCTTGTCCATGTCGAGCGTTATCGCGGAGGACGTAGAGCGCAAAAGCCTGCGCCTGCTCGTTATGGCGGGGGTAAAGCCCCATGAGTATTTGCTCGGCGCGGGCGGGTTTATCCTGCTTGCAGGCATAATCGTATCGGGCGTATTCGGGTTGATCGGCGACTTTACAGGCGCGGAGCTTATTAAGTTCCTGGCCGTTATGGCTGCGGCTACCTCCGCGTCCATAGTGCTGGGCGCAATCATCGGCATGCTGGCAAAAAACCGGCAGACGGCGTCCGCAATCGCCACGCCGCTCGCCATGATTCTCGGCTTTGCCCCAATGGTTGCCAGCTTCAACGAAACGGCGGAAAAAGCGGCCAGTTTCCTCTATACGCAGCAGCTAAATGTGCTCGTCAACGACTTTTCCGCAAGCTTTTCAAAGGCTATGGCCGTAATCGGCGTCAATATACTCGTACTTCTAGCCGTATTCGTATTCGCGTACAGGAAGAAAGGGCTAAAAGGATAGCAGGACGGAGCAGATTGTGCCGGCAGGTGTTTATTTTAGCTTCACCTGCCGCGCGTAATGAAATAAAAACTGCTGGGCGATACCCGCGGAAGAGCCAAAGCGCTCCGTACACCCGGCTGCGGCGGCTTTTTCCGGAACGCCTGGATAGAGCCATTCCAGCACGCGCTTCATCCAAACATCGACGGGAAACGCGCCGAAAAAGCCCAAGCCGAACAGCATAACGCATTGCGCGACCTTCGGTCCGACGCCCGGCAGCCCTATTAGCGCCTTTCGCGCCTCGTACTCCGGCAAACGCCTAAGCGCGCCGAGATCGAAGCCGCCTGCGATAATTTGCGCCGCCTTAATAATATAGGGGGCGCGGTAGCCCGCTCCCATGGCTAAAACGTCCGATTCTTCGGCGCGCGCGAGCGCTTCGGGCGTTGGAAAGGCGAATATGCCTTTACCAGCCGGCTCTCCGAAGCGCTCCGAAAGCCGCTCGACGATGGAGCGGATGCGCGGGACGTGGTTGTTGGCGGAGATGATGAACGTGATAAGGGTTTCAAACGGCGCTTGGCGCAAAACGCGTATACCGTAAGCGTGTTCCCTACACAGGCGCAGCTTTTCGTCGCGCTCAAAAAGCTCCCAGATAGCGGCATAATCGCAGTCGAGCGCGAAATAGTTTTCCCAAAAGCCCAGGTCGCCCTCCTCGCAGTCGAGCAAGGCAAAATCACCTTCCTGACGGATAAAAAGCGGCTTCCCTTCCGCTATGCCGATAAAGCCGCCTTCCGACGCCCTCCAGCGGAAGGCCTGTCCGCAATTAAAGGTTCGCTCAAGGTCGATACCTGGAATTTTTAACTCGTGCAATGGGGTTTACTCCTTAATGATGTATCAAAGATACGCCCTTATAGCCCCATACGCCTCCACGAGCGCTTCAAACCCGACGGCCGCGTTCGCGGGGCTCGTAGACGGCAGTACGATAATCGGCGCTTTTGTTTCCGGCTCGACATACCGCTTGTAAAGCTTGGCGGCTTTCGTTCCTGTCGCGAAAACCGCGCGGATCGGCGCTTGGCGAAGAATTATTGCAATGTCGTTCGGCACGGGCTCGATAATAGAAGCGTCGGAAGCGCCCGCGATTTTGCAGCTTTTCAGCACGTCCCACATCGCTATGCCATGCTTAATAAGCAAAGCGCGCTTTTGCTCCGTGTTCTCGGGAACGCTTTCGCCAAAAACGGAGGCGAGCACGCGCCAAAGCCGGTTTTGAGGATGCGAATAATAGAAGCCGTTCTCGCGCGATTTGGGCGATGGCATCGTCCCCAAAAGCAAAACCTTGGAGTTTGAATCAAAAACCGGCTCGAAGCAGTGCAAGGCTTCGGCCGGTTCGTATATGCGCCGCATATTGTGATTATAGCGCGGCGAGGAGGGGTAACGCAATAATCAATAGCCATTTCTTGCTGAAGGCATCCAACTATGATATAATACAATAAGCTGTGGAAATATATGGCATTAGGAGGGTGTTATGAGCCTATTTACTTTTGCTTATTGTGCTGATTACGATGCAAAAATAGCTAATCTAGCGTCACTCAGTCCGGAAAAATGGAGTTTTAGTTCTAGCAATGATAATACTATATTGAAGAACTACATCGAGCATACGTTTCTTAAAATCGAAGAAGAAAACAAGATATTTGAAGATAATGGTAGGTATGCCCTATTCAACACCGGCTTATATTCAACTTTTTACGAGGCAATATTCGGATATTTTGTGCCGAACAAAAATCCGAATCGCCAAACATGGTATTTCGATGGTTTTTACACATCATATCAGCTCGGAATGATGGGTATTGTGGATTATCCACCTCGCGCCAATTATTTCAAAAATCCCGAAGCACTTGTCTTCGATACGAACTGTGATATCTTTCCGCAATATAAGCACATATTTAATGATCCAGATAATTTTCTCAGAATTCCGGAAAGCATTCGCAATAGCGCTCATAAGACCGTCCTATTTGATGGCGCAATTAAAAGAACAAAGCATATGATTGACGCAAACTATAAAACGGCAGTACCGCAGTACTTCAAGGGAAGAATACAGCTACTAATTCCAATTTGCCTTGTAAACGAGAATAAACCCGATCTAGCTTTGGTCGTAAGCAAAAATGAAGCTGGCAATCAGTATTTTGGGCATACATGCCTATCCTTAGATATGGCATATAATAATGCTAGACTAATCGCTCGTCCCGATAGCGCATGGCTTTATCCATAATTGTGCATTGACTTTTTCTCTAAAACAGCATAAACTAACAATACGGCGTTTGCCGTATATTAAGTTTTGCTTTTTGATTATTCATTGATTTCGAATTAAACTTGTTGAGTTCTATTAAATACAGGGCGTTTTACGCCCTGTATTGCATTGTATTGAATTAGTTTCCCCCTACCCCGCCCCGTAATACCGCTCTATACCGTTATAAATCGCGTCTGCGAGCAGCTGTTGATAGTCCGGGTCGAGTAGAAGCTTTTCCTCGGCTCTGTTGGACATGAAGCCGCATTCGACGATAACGGCGGGCGCTTTAGTGTTGCGCAGCATGAAGAAGTTCTCCGAATGCACCTCCCGCTTGTTTTTACCGGTATCGCGGCTAAGCTCCATAAGGATAAAGCGCGCAAGCTTCTCGCCTTCCACAGACTTTGGCATGTGGAAAACTTGGGGGCCGTTTACTCTTGCGTCTCTGAATTTGTTCATATGGATACTTACGACAAGATCTACGCCGTCCTGTTCTATGACGCTCTTGCGAAAGGCCATATCGCCCGCCTTCGTTTCGCCAAGGGCGTCCTCCGTCTCGCGCGTCATAAGTACGCGCGCGCCGCTTTCGAGCAATCTAGTGCGCAAAAGCCTCGCGACTTCGAGGTTGATATTCGCTTCCAGCGCGCCGCTGACGCCAACCGCCCCACCGTCAAAGCCGCCGTGCCCGGCGTCGATAACGATCGTCCGGCCATGCGACGATGAAAACGCCGGCTCAGCGGCCGCGATACGCGGCCGGCCTATGAACGCCGCGGCGGCTAGTACGATCAAGAGCGCTAGAATCGCCGTAGCGAATTCGCGCCTGATCCGCCTTACAGATATCATTCGACTATTCCTCATCCAAGTTATTTACAAATGCGCCTTATTTTTTACATGTTTACAAATTATTTACATTTTATTAATATTTACATCGAAACGCGTCTAATAATCCACACTCTCCACAGGTTTATCCACAGAAATCCGGGCCTCTTTTGCCGTTTAGCCCGTTTTTCCACATCGCGAACCGCGCGATTTGCACAAGCGGCGAGCTGGAAAAGCCTAAAAAATGGATTATTAATTCACGCTTCCTTTTTATGTATTTGCGTCTTATCTTTTCTGAATACGCGTGAAAAGCATGCCCGCAAGCAGGCCGATCAGCGCGCCCATCATCAAGTCCCATATCAGCGAAACGGTGAAGACGAACCGTCCATCCAATAGGGAAAAGAGCACTATACCCATCAGTATGAACAGTACGCCCGAAAGCACCGCCCTAAGAACCTTGCGCCCCTCTTTGCGCGTTGCAAAAAACGCGGCGAGCAGAATACCCAAAACCTTGATACTCTGATTTACGAAGGGTATAGCTCCTTCCTTCGTTATACCCATCTTCATAGCGAGCGCAAAAAGCAGAATCAGCGCAATAGTAAGGATTGTCGCAACGGCGACGGCCTTCCAGACGGGGCCGAGCACCGCTTTGAAGCTTTCCGTTTGACGCGCAGACCGCATGTTTTTCATTATCACCGCACCTCCCAAGCTTTAGGGGCCGACTATGGGCGGCCTCCCGCTCTACCAGATTATGCGGGATTTTGCCCCAATAGTAGCGCCGAAGGAACGGTTTTTTGCTTGACATTCCTTATAAAATAAATTAGAATCGAGCATGACGAGTTAGGTGCGAAATTATAAAGTTACAAAATTACGCGCGGCCCGGGAGTCTCTGGCCGTGCTTTTGTCAAAAGGAAGAGGGGTCGATGTTGGGCAGTGACTGATTTGCTATGGATTATTGTCGCCGTCGCGATGCTGGCGCTCGGCGGCATTGTTGGTTATATATACAGACGGAATATCGCGGAAGCGAAAGTGGCAAAGGCTGAAGAAGCGGTAAAAAAACTACTGGACGAGGCGCAAAAACGCGCCGAGGCGCTTAAAAAGGAAACGGTGCTCGAAGCAAAGGAAGAAGTACTCAAGATTCGGGCCGAAGTAGAAAAAGAAACGCGCGACCGGCGTTCGGAGCTGCAAAGGCTCGAACGCAGGCTCTTGCAAAGAGAAGAATCGCTCGATAAAAAGATGGACAGCCTCGAAGCGCGCGAAGAGGCGTATACCAAAAAGCAGCACGAACTCGACCGCACCGAAGAAGCAATATCCCAGCTCCACAAGAAGCAGCTTGAAGAGCTCGAACGCATTTCCGGCATGTCCGTAGACGAAGCCAAGGCGATTCTTATGGCCAACGCGGAACAGGAAACGCGGCACGAGGTCGCCGTTCTTGTGCGCGATTTAGAAGCAAAGGCCAAGGAAGAGGCCGACAAGCGCGCCCGCAATATCGTCGGGCTCGCGATTCAGCGCTGCGCCGCGGATCATGTCGCCGAGACGACCGTTTCCGTTGTACCGCTGCCCAACGACGAAATGAAGGGCCGGATTATTGGTCGCGAGGGGCGCAACATCCGAGCGCTTGAAACGGCGACGGGTATCGATTTAATTATCGACGATACGCCTGAAGCCGTCATACTTTCGGGCTTCGACCCGGTTCGCCGCGAGGTTGCGCGGTTGGCGCTCGAAAAGCTTATCCTCGACGGGCGCATCCATCCCGCGCGTATCGAAGAGCTCGTCGAAAAAGCGCGCAAGGAAGTCGAAACCCAAATCCGCGAGGCGGGCGAGCAGGCCGTATTCGCCACGGGCATCCACGGGTTGCACCACGAGCTCGTACGCCTGATAGGCCGGCTGCGCTTCCGTACGAGCTATGGCCAAAACGTGTATAAACATTCAATAGAGGTCGCGCATCTCGCGGGCATGATGGCGGCGGAAATCGGCGCAAACGTCGCTTTAGCAAAGCGCGCGGGGTTACTGCACGATATCGGCAAGGCGATAGACCACGAGGTCGAAGGGCCTCACGTTCAAATCGGGGCGGACTTGGCGAAGAAATACCGCGAGAACGCCCAGGTTATCCACGCGATACAGGCGCATCACAACGATATCGAGCCGCAGACGATCGAGGCGATACTCGTACAGGCGGCGGACGCCATATCGGCGGCGAGGCCCGGAGCGCGGCGCGAAACGCTGGAAAACTATATCAAGCGCCTCGAAAAGCTTGAAGAGATCGCCAATTCGTTCTCCGGCGTCGAAAAGTCCTTCGCGATTCAAGCCGGGCGCGAGGTGCGCATAATCGTCAAGCCCGAGGATATCTCCGACGCGGGGACGGTGCTCGTAGCGAAGGAAATAGTCAAGCGCATCGAGAACGAGCTCGACTATCCGGGGCAGATAAAGGTGAATGTTATCAGAGAGACTAGGTCTGTGGAGTACGCGAAGTAAAATATATGAATGGTGTTTTAAGGCGCTAGCGCCTTAAAACACCATTTTTTTATCTCTCCGCCCCTATCCCCTCAATAAACTCGATTATCTCCGGCATAGAAGCCCCATTAAGCACAAGTTCGCTCAATTCCGCCCGCGCGACTGCGGGTATCGGCACGCCGCTGTCCTCCTCTATCCAGCCGACGAACTCATAGAAGACCATCGCCTCCCCTTCGAGGATAG
The DNA here is from genome assembly GCA_002293365.1 of Christensenella sp. UBA941. Lineage (GTDB taxonomy): Bacteria > Bacillota > Clostridia > Christensenellales > UBA941 > UBA941. The sequence continues at coordinate 9,703 of DBDD01000293.1, forward strand.
AGAGCTCCTCAAAAGCGAAGCCCCCTTCCCTGGCCGTCAGGCGAAGCTCGCCTCCCGAGACTTCGTACGTAAACGCCGCGTCCACGCCGCCTCCCGAGATCATAATCTGGCCGCCTGACGCGGAGTAGCGCGCCAGGCGTCTATTCCCGGTAAACGCGTGGAAGCTATCCGCCGTCCCGTCTTCAAAAAATGCTATTACATACCCATAGCGCTCTTCGATCCATCTCCCCAAAAGCAAGCGATCAACCGAAACGTCTTCCAAGGCGGCGGGCGCGGCTTGTTCGTCCTTCTCCCTGTCCAGGAAGATGATCACGAACATCGCCGCTATAGCGGCAAAAACGAGCGCGCACAGTACAAGCAGCACCTTTATCAGCGGCGCTAATCTGGCTTTTGGAGCGTTCGCTTTAATGTTTGCTTTGCCGCGAACTCTATTCGGCATGCCCGCCCTCCGAAACCAAGCAGTGTTCCGTAATATATTTTAGTATACTATCTTTCCAACGTTTTGACATCACAAACTGTTTGCGCTACAATAAAAAAGGTTATATTTGTCCACAATTTAGTATTAGGGTCAGGAGAGGATTTAGGATAATAACCATGCGTCTCATCGCCTTACTGCTGTGCGTGCTGTTGCTTTTCGGCTGCGCGCCTGTCGATACATCATCGGAGACCCCCGCACCCCTTCTCGCGCCGTCAACAGCGCCAAACCAGACGGCCGATCTCATTATGCCTCCGAGCCCCACGAGCGCCGAGCCTGCGGACGAGCCCCTAAGCGTATTCGACCCGTCCGAATATCTTTTAGGCTATATCGGCAGCTCAAACACCTTCGACGGCAGAATCTCGGGACACGCGTTCTTGCGAAACGCCGAGGGCACGGGCTACCCAGCTAGGCTCTATGAAGCAAACGCTGTGGAAGACGCGATCGCCGACGGCTGCGCCGGCGTGATGGTTTCAGAAAATGTCGCCAAAACGGAAATACCCAAGCTCGTTGCGGCGGGCTGCAAGGTCGTCGCCCAAGGCGACGCGCCGGGGGCGGACATAAGCCTATATACCGACGCGGCCGACTACTCCGCCGAAGCCGCCCGCGCCATGGGCGAAGAGCTCATCGCGCGAAACCTTCGCGGAGGCGTCCTGGTAATGGCGCAAGCGGCGGATCAAGCCGCCGAAGCCTTTGCGGACAGCTTTTCCGAGCGCTATCCGCAGTATTCGGTGCATGTACAGGCCGTTCCGCTTTCCGAGGCGGAGCGCGCCGAGATGATCCCAGAGCTAGCGGGCGTCTATTGCATGATACCCGACGCAGCGTCGACATGGGTTACAACGAAGGACGCGGTCGCCAAGGAGCTTACGCCCTCCCCTACGCCCAGGACTAGTACGCCCCGGCCCTCCCCTACGCCCGAGGGCGCGGAGCCAACGCCGGTTCCGACGCTCGCGCCGCATGTGGCCGCCGGCAATATCGTCATAATCGCGACGGACTATACGGCTCAAAACCTTGAGCTGCTCGCGGACGACGATATCTTCGCCATCGCCGCGCGCCCCTACTTCGACGCCGCCGCGCAAGGCATGCTGCTGCTTGACAGGCTTTTACGCGGCGTACAGGCCGCGGAAAGGCTGCGCCTGAACGTACCGATTATAAAAAAGGCAAATATCTCCAAGTATCAAAGTATTGTCGACGAAGCCCTCGCGTGGATGGGCGGGGAGTAGCTAGGGTCAGGGGAATCGAACCCTAGGGCCGAACGGTAATGCGACCTATCCCTAAGGATCTGGGAAGAAAGACTATCGGTAATATGT
>DBDD01000292.1:0-2782 GCA_002293365.1 Christensenella sp. UBA941
TGACGGATAAGCGGAAAATAGAACTCGCGGACATAATACGGAGGGAGAACCTTCTGCTTGTCGAAGACGATATTTATGCATTCTTGAGCGCAGCAAAGCCAACCGCCCTATCCGCGCTTATTCCGGAGAGAAGCGTATATATCGCCGGAACCGCGAAAGCGTTTTTCGCGGGGCTTAGAGTGGGTTTCGTCGTTTCCCCGCAACAATATTATAATAAGATTTGTCAGGCGGTTGTAGATTCTGTCTGGATGACGCCGCCGATGAATGCCGAGATTGTCTGCGAATGTATCGTAAGCGGCCTTGCGGATGAAATTATCAGCTCGAAACGAGATGAAATCCGAAAACGATTTGTAATTTTATCGGCTTCTTTCGCGGGCTACGAGTACAACTACAAACCGGATAATATGTTTGTATGGCTAAATCTGCCTGGAGAATGGGACAGCCTTAGTTTTGAAATTGCGGCGCGGCAAAATGGAGTAAGGCTTATTTCCTCCGATAAATTTGCGGTAGGCGGTATTCCCCTACCGAAGTATGTGCGCGTTTCGCTATCGAGCGCGGAAAATACTTCTGAATTTGAAAAAGGCATCGATATACTTTCAAAGCTCTTAAGGTATGGCAATGATGAAATTGTCCGGATAATGTGAGTATATATCCCCTAATCCTCCCGCATACGTACGTTTAGAGGTCGTTCACTTTTCGCTTTTGCCAAGCGGACAGACAGTTTTCGCTAAGAACCGGCATAGCGTAATAGGGTAAATCTCCGACGGGGAGGATTAGCCCTATGGTAGACGCTCTGCTTACGCTGATTCGCGAGCTTTTCTTTTATGCCGCGTACGTTTCCAATAACTCCAGCTTTCCCGAGCCGCTTGCGCCGGACAAGGAAAAAGTCGCAATCGCGCGCATGCTCGACGGCGACGCGGCCGCGCGTGAAACGCTTATCGAACATAATCTGCGCCTCGTCGCGCATGTCGCCAAAAAGTATGTCACAGCCGGGCGCGAAACGGACGACCTCGTTTCAATAGGGACGATCGGCCTTATTAAGGCTGTGACGACGTTTAAGAGCGGGAGGGGAACGCAGCTCGCGACGTATGCGGCTAGGTGTATAGATAATGCAATAGTGATATAAAGGTAACATACAGCCGATTAAGCCACAAACGTCTGACGCTGCACATCCCCGGCGCGGCGGACAATGTTATCCCCTATGAAATATACCCGTCCCCGGTGGGCGCGAAGAAGCCTTTGAAGGCGAAGCGGCTGTCGGATGCCGTGCGGCTGTGCGCCGGCGCGCCCGAAACCGTCGCGGACAAGCTTAAATACGCGCGCCTCTCTGCGGGGCTGAAACAGGACGAATTGGCGGATATGGTCGGTATCGACCGCATTACGCTGATCCGCTACGAGAACGGCCAGATTGAAGAGCGGCATATGCAGACGGAGTGGCTGGTGCAAATCGCCCTCGCCTGCGGGCTGGACAAGTATGCGTGTTGCAGCCCCTATCACGTTTTCATCGCCGAGGACGCGGGCAGGCGGATACGGCGGTATCGGAAGAAGAGGGGCTTGACGGTTAAGGCGCTCGCCGCCGAGCTGGGCGTTTCCGCCACGACGGTCAAGCGCTGGGAGAAAAATAAAAACAAGCCTCCAGTGAGTATCTGGGAGCTTGTCAGCAGTTTGAAAAGCATGGATTGATATAGCACAATTTTTCATCAAATAAGTCGTAGTCAAATATTCAAGACACTAAGCCGATTTTTCTTCGGAGGCGTACTGGGCGATCATAATGTTCAGCACCTCCAGCTTTTTTTCCTTCGTCATAGCGGCGAGCCTATGCTCGACTTGCGTGGTGTAAAAGTTGCAGATTCTTTGTTCAAATTGGCGTACTGCGTTTTCGCTTTCCGGCATATGCAGGACTGCTTTGATCTCCCTCCTTTTTTGTTTCATGTAAGCGCCCCCTTTCGCAGCGTTATAGAAGTTTATTAAGTCGCTGCTTGTCTATATTCGTTCATAGAATATATAAGCCAGTATGGCGGATATACGCATCCAGCGCATCGCTTAATTGATGATAATTTGCGTTTGTAGGGACATCAATTCCCAATGCCGCGCAATTCATACGCATAATTTGTTCGAAATACTTACTCCGTTCTTTGTTATACATTTCTTTTTCCTCCTTGAATAATATGGTTGTCGCCACGGCATCTTACCGGGGCTTGAACTCTCATACGGGCGAATGACCGTTGATTATTAGGCTAAGAAATCAAATTTCATTGTCGCTCTTTAGCACATCGCGCAAATGCAATTTGCAGATGCCGCATGCAAATATAAACCTAGTCGCTGTGGGGCTTATTGCCCTATTTGCATATTTGCGCGCGTTTTATAATCATATAAGACGTCAACACTTAAAGAGATATCGTCTCTTCGCATATCCAAAGCCGCAGACGTCCCTACGTTGCCTAAAAGCTCATTGTAAAATCGGATTGCTACCGGATGCCCGTGCTGGCAAGGCGCTTCTAAAAGCCGTAACATAGTGATAGGTAGTTTATTATCTTCTGACGGAGCCTCGTTTAGAAAGCGATAATAGAGAATCCGAGCAATAACTATTTGGGAGAACATGTCATTCCTAGCAGACCACTTCCGCAGAATGTCTAGTCTGGCGACATTTTGATCGCTTTTTTTTAGTCATCAAGAAAAACGATAGAATGATTCCGTTTAAGTTTACAACGCAGGAGTACACGTCACTGGAAAATGGTCAGAATGTGACAGCGATTATTCAAGCTGGTTTAATCGTCTTCGC
>DBDD01000292.1:2789-4076 GCA_002293365.1 Christensenella sp. UBA941
GGCGGTACAGCTGGCACCTATCCTAATTATTCACAAACATCTTCGTCTTCCATTGGTAACAGCCAATACCAGAAATCGAACTGGAATAACCAGCAGTATCAACAACCTACTGCGAATAATTATAAGGCTCCCAATGGGAACAACTATCAATATCGCCCAATGTAGAGTTAATAAGAATACTTTTCAATCCATAAGACCGCTGAAATTGAATTGGCGCTGTTTTATCTTTCGTCGTTCAGTGTAAATACCGAAAAGTAACTTGGGAACTCAGATGATATTACGTCTATCTTTTGTTGTTTAAACCAAAGCCGTTACGATGAACGAGGTCAACGAATAAGAGCTTATAAATAACGAGGGGATTCTGTCGCCGGACGCTACCGGCGGCAGGATTCCCTATCTGTTACAATAATAGAAGGAATGCCGAATCCAAAATCTCCACAAGCTACCGGGCATCATGGGCAAAAGGGCGCTCCTGCCCCTTTGCCCTCGTATGCCGTCATGGTCACTAATCCAGAAAACTCATCCGATCATTAACACCTTGAGCCATCCCTCGTCGGATGTTATAATAATCTGGATTCAAATGTAAATTGTATTCAAGACGGAGGGCTTATTGGCTTGGGACTAGCCTGTAAACTATACGGTCATCGTTGGAATGGATGTAAATGCGAACGGTGTGGCCTAACTCGTGATGCCGCGCACTTCTGGGACGGATGCAGGTGTGCTCGATGCGGCAAGGTACGCGATGAGCTGCACGACTGGAATGGGTCGAAATGTACTCGTTGCGGTAAACCGAAGGAGCTTACTCTTCCGAAGTTTGTTTCAAAGACAGTGCAATAGTATCCGATGCGATAGTTTTATAAATGTGGAATCAAACCCTTGGGGCGGGAAGATAAACGCAGAGTTTTAATATTTGGAGGAATGCTTGAAAAAATTGTTATTCCCCGGTACGGCCATAGCCATTGAATTGCTTGCAATCGCAGCCATCGCTGCGGCCTGTGCTTTTTCGGGTCTACTGTTTTATTTCTTTTATAATGTAATATATGGCTTATTGTTGAGCGTGCTTGTTCCCTTGGTTTATGTCTGGAGAAAAAAAGAGTCTGTGGCGAGTTTGGGAATAGCTCCGCTGAGAGCCAAGCAAATCATTATAGTATTCGTATTTGTGTTTCTTTCAATCGGAGGGCAGTCGATTCCACTCGCTATCGAGGGAACCAAACTCCAATGGAATCATCTGCTTATCGGATTTATCCCGCTTGTTATGACGACATTCTTTGAAGAGATGCTGTTTCG
>DBDD01000292.1:4100-4230 GCA_002293365.1 Christensenella sp. UBA941
TGTGTTTCTCCCTGTACCATCTCGGATATCCGGGGTTTCGTACTATTACGGATTTAGCTGTGCTGTTCGCGGTAGGTGTGGGCTTTGCTCTTGCATATAAATTGTCCGGAAACAACCTCGCTGCGGCATA
>DBDD01000327.1 GCA_002293365.1 Christensenella sp. UBA941
GGTGCGCTCTGCTGCTGAGCGCTGTCGCTTTGCGGCGCGGCTGCCGGCGCTTGGCTCTGGACGCCGGAGGAGCATCCTGCAAACATTGCCGCCGCAAAAATACAAACAAGAAGCATCGCAATCATTTTTTTCATAATTTTCACTGATCTCCATTTCTATATTTATTTTCTGAAATCAAAATCATTCTTCATCAAGCCAAAACGAATGTAGAATACCGAGTTTTTAAAGAAACATCTCTCGCTGCCAGCGATTGTAATATAGCATTTTTTCATTATGGTGTCAACGGTCGCCGAAAAATTTCTTTTTGAAATTTATACTTTTCCGAAAATTCCGTTATAACAAAGAATTTTGATGTCAATATATAGTATTTTGTGAAAAAATTTTTCAATTTATGCTTTCCCGATTGGCTTACTCATGCTATACTGTATCTATGAAAGCAAATGAGGTCAATATGAACAAGCGAAAAGATAAGGTCACTATAACGGACGTGGCCAACAAGGCCGGCGTTTCTCTCGCTACGGTATCGCGAGTGCTGAACAACAAGAGTTTAGTCAAAGAAAAGACCTATCAAAAAGTGTTGTATGCGATACATGAAACAGGATACCCCTTCGAGCCGGAGACAAAAGATTCAAGCAGTAATCTGGTCTTCATCTTATTACCCAGTATTGAAAACCCGTTCTACTCCAAAATCATACTAGGCATACAATCCGCCGTAGAGCGGCACGGCTTTCAATATTTAATGCACCAATCGGGCAATACCAACTATACCTTGCCGTTCATCCAAAAGCTGCTATACGATACGAACGCCGCCGGAATAATCCTGCTATCCCCCTTGTCCGACCCGGCGCTGCTGGACGAGCTGGATCATATCGTGCCTGTTGTTCAGTGTACCGAGTTCAACGAATTCAGCGCCAAATCCTGCGTATCTATCGACGATTTAGCGGCCAGCAAATCTGTCGTCGAATATATTCTGTCGAAGGGCAAAAGGAAAATCGCCTTGCTCAACGGGCCGCTGAATTTCAAGTACGCCCGCAAGCGGCTCGAAGGCTATCTTCAAGCACATAAAGAAGCCGGCGTAGAAGTAAACGAAGACCTAATAACCACGCTTCCTGAAATCAATTACGAGATAGCTCAAACAGTCGTAACGCACCTATTGAATAACGCCGCATGCTGCCCGGACGCTATTTTCGCCGTATCGGATACCATTGCCGCCGCGGCTCTCAAGTCGGTGCGGCGGGCGGGGCTGCGCGTTCCCGAGGATGTAGGTATCGTAGGCTTCGACAATACCTATATTTCGAAGCTAACCGAACCCGCGCTGACTACAGTAAACCAGCCGCAGTCCCACATGGGGGGCCTTGCGGCGGAGCTGTTGATTGAACGCATAAAAAACCCCGCCGCAGTGCCGAGGCAGCTGATGCTTCAAACCGAATTAATCATTCGGGACTCTCTGTAGATAATTGTCCCCAATATAGCTTCAAAGCGTTTTCATACAGCATCTTTTTTTCAGATGCGGGATACTCTTTTGCGATGCGCCGGCCCATGCTCGCATGCTGCATGTAGGTTGCGCTGGTCAACAAGCCTGGAATATCCGTCCCCCATAATAGCTTGTCCGCTCCGATAAGCTCAGTTGCATGACGCACAAAACGAGACGCGCTTGGAAACGGATATTCTTCCTCATTAATAAAACCTGGCAGCGCGGAATAATCAAACCAGACATTGGGGAGGCGGCCTAAACTGATCTGTTCTATCCACTGCCGCCGTAATGCTCTATCCCGCTCCACTTCGCGGGAAGGCCAGCCTAAATGGCAGATAACGATTTGCACATGCGGATAATCCTGCGCGATTCTAAGAATATCAGAGGTTTGGTAGGATGCTAAGCCCGGTCTGCCTAAATCCAATGTAAGCGTCTTTCCTTCTCTGTCGATACGCCGGTATAGCCATCGCGTATCGTCTGAATAAAGCTTAGCGCCTTTATGAAAGCTGCAAAACCCATTGCTGGACGAAAACTCTATTTTGACGGCGGCCCAGCTATTGTTTTCAATGGTTCTGCCGTAGTTATCGGCGGCGTTTGGTTCAAAAGGATCGATATAGGCCGCCGCCGCAAATCGATCCGGATATTTGCGTACGCTCTCCAATATATATTCATTGTCCCCGCCGTAGGCCGGAGCCTGGAGCAATACGGCTTTATCCACGCCCGCCCAGTCCATGGCGGCGGCTAGCATTTCGGATGTAAATACGGTGTCTCCCGGCGTCGGGGGAAAGACCGGTTTCTTCCGGCCTTCCAATCTGCCATGCAGGCCTCCGCGTATCGGGCCGTCGGGGCCTTGGCCGCAAATACGGCGAAAAATGTGGGCATGCGCGTCGATAAGCATATTCAATACCGCCTTTATAAAGCTTAAATCGTTTTCAATTGATGTAGGATATCTTTTGTTGTATCGGCAGTCCGCGCGCTGTTTGTTAAAGTTTAGCCAAAAACGATACCCGTATTTTAGCATGGGAATAGGCGGCTGTAAATATAGTTCGAAAATGACCGTATTTACTTTAAAATAGCCATTTTTATTTTAAAACATGTTATAATCTTATCAGTTCAGCGGCAAAAGGACGGAGGGGCAAGATGTTCTATTCGGCCAATTTCGAGTCGCCCGTTGGGGTCATTACGCTTGCTTGTAGCGGCGACGGCAAAAGCCTGACCGGCCTGTGGACGCAAGGCCAAAAGTACCACGGCGATACAATCCACGAAGGAATGGTTCCGAACGACGGCGTACCGCTATTCGATACCGTGAAGCGATGGCTGCAACGCTACTTCGCTGGGGAAAAGCCCGCTATCTCGGCATTGCCGCTCGCGCCGGTCGGCGGCGAGTTCCGGCAAGGCGTGTGGAGTATTCTTAGAGAAATCCCATACGGCGAAGTTATGACCTACGGCGGCGTCGCAAAAAAGCTGGCGGAGAAAATGGGTAAAGCAAGTATGTCCAGCCAGGCCGTGGGCGGCGCGGTCGGACATAATCCTATTTCCATCATTATACCCTGTCACCGTGTAGTAGGCTCAAACGGCAGCTTGACAGGATACGCGGGCGGCCTCCAAATGAAGCTCAGGCTGCTCGAATTAGAAGGCGCGGACACGACGGGGCTATTCGTGCCGCGCTTAGAACCAAAAGCCGTTATTTGAATCGCCGAACATCGACGTCAATATCGGCATGATTAGATAAAAAATAATATAATAGCAGGAAATATCATGAGCGCCTCCTAAAGCCGCGATATACTCTATCCATAAAAGCGAATTGGAGGCGACAAACAATGAAAACAATGCAGGCGCATACGATGAACCTGGCCGGCGCAAGCTATGAGATCGGTTATGGTCTCGGAAAAATGTACGCGGGGATTCCGCCGCTTAGGGCCCTACATACGCAAGGCGCAAGGGGCTTTGGCAGCGAACAGGTAGAAGCGGCCCGCGCTCTCTTCGACCGCTGGTGCCCCGGCCTAAGCGACGAGCTGCGCGGCTTTGCGGACGCGCTGGAAGTCCCGCCGGAGCAGATATTCTACTACTCCATGACCTATCTGTTGCCCCGTTGCAGCCAAATCGCGCTGCTGCCCTCCCTCACGGCGGATGGAAAGCCGATTGTAGCGCGCAACTACGAGTTCAGCAACGAAGCGGAGGATTTCTGCCTCGTGAAAACGGCGGTAAAAGGTAAATACGCGCATTTGGGTACAAGCGTGCTCAGCTTCGGGCGGGACGACGGCCTCAACGAACGCGGGCTCAGCGTAACGCAAAGCTCCTGCGGCTTCCCCGTGGGCTCCATGCCGTCTATGCGCGCTCCCGCGCTCAAGGGGCTTCAGTATTGGGCGATCATACGCGGCCTGCTGGAAAACTGCAAGGATACGGAAGAGGCGCTCGCGTATCTTAAGGGAATGCCTATCGCCTATAACCTCAACCTGCTGCTTGCGGATAAAGCGGGCAACGCCGTACTGTTTGAAACGCTTGACGGATCAAGCGCGTTCAAGCGAATCGGGCCCGATACCGCCGAACAGCTTCTCTTTGCAACAAACCACGCTGTATTGCCGGAGCTTATTCCGGGCGAGCCGGAGATAATGATCCATTCCGCAAAAAGATACGATTATATCGGCGAAAAGCTAGCGGGAAAAACCGGCGTGACCCGCGAACAGCTAAAGGACATGCTATTGGCCGGATACCCGGGCGGCCTGTGCTGCCACTACTTCGCGGAATACTTCGGCACAACCAAGAGCATGCTTATCTCCCCTAAGGACGGTACAATCGAGCTTTGCTGGGGCGGCCGCAAAGAAAACGGCTGGGAGATCTTCGATATAAACAAGCCGCTTCCGAGCGCGACGCGCAATATCGAAATCAACTTGGAAAGAGCGGCCCCCGGCATGTACGGCTATCAAAAACGCTAACTGAATCGGAGGACTGTCATGGACTATCGGAAAGCGATGGAGCGCGCGGTGATGTATATCGAAAGCCGCTTGGGCGAGCGTCTAATGGTTGAAGACGTCGCAAAAGCCGCCGGGTATTCCTATTACCATCTAAACCGGCAGTTCATGGCAGTTCTCGGAGAGGGGCTTGGCGGCTATATCAAAAAGCGCAGATTAGCCGAAGCCGCGAAGCGGCTCCTCTATACCGACCAAAAGATAATCGACATAGCCATAGAAAGCGGGTTTGAATCGCCGGAGGCGTTCAGCCGCGCTTTTAAATCCGCATATCGCGTCAGCCCCAAAACCTATCGCGGAAACAGATTGGATACTCTCTTGGGCGCAAAGAACCGGTTGGATATCGGGCTGCTGGATCATCTTGCCCGCAATGTCACGGTACATCCCAAAATCGTCGAGCTAAACGAGATCAACGTAGCCGGGCTGCGCGGCGAAACCACTCTTAGGGACAATAAGCTCCGCGAGCTGTGGGAACGAGCAAACGCCGTGTTCGGACAAATCCCAAACCTTATTCCAAACGGGCGCGGCTTTGGTATTTGCGAGGCATGCCAAGACAACGCCCTCTATACTATTAACGAAGACATTCTTTTCTCCGAGGTTGCGGGCGCGGAGGTCTCGTCCTTCGACGGGCTATCCGAAGCTTTTGTGCGCAAAACAATTCCTTGCGGGCGCTACGCCGTATTTACCCATCGCGGAACCTTGGCGAAGCTGCCGCAAACCTACGATTATATATGGGGAACATGGTCGCTCACGACCAAGGAAGAGCTGGACGGCCGGGATGATTTCGAGATGTATGACAGCCGGTTTCTCGGCAGCGATCACCCGGATTCCGAGATCGACTTGTATATACCGGTTAAATAGGGGCGCTATACAACTGTAATCGTCGCCCTGATCATGCCCATCCAGCAGCTGTAAGGGTATTCTCCTGCTGCTTCCGGCGTAAATTCGATTATGTTTTCGCCCGCCGCAAACGAATGCTCTATGCCGTACGCGGAAATGAGCATGCGGTTGTTGCAGCCGGTCTGCCGGTGGATAGCGCGTAGATTTGCATAGCTTGCAGCGGGCCGCAAGGCATAAGGCCGTTCAACAGCCCGACTACAAGCGGAGCGCCGCTTGCCGCTTTACTTGTGAAAACCTTGGGCAGCCTTGGGGCGAGCTTGCGCAGCCACGGAAATATGTCCAGCATATTCAGGCCCATTATGACCATGAATATGCCCGCAATAAGCTTTAGTACGCCTTGCGCGGTATTGGAAAACGTAATAGCGGAGCCCAGCACGCCGATGGCGCGGCCTGAACCCCCGGCGTATTAAAAAGCCTTTTTTCTATTTTTCTCTGGCAGTTGGCGCATGTCATTCCGGCGATTATAAGCGTTTGGACGCGTATACGCAAGAAAGGTCATCTCCCCTCACATCTTAAGAGGAGTATAGCAAACCGCCGCGATAATAACAAGCGTATACGCGGCGAATTTCAGCACTATAATCAGTTTTCAGCTTCCATATCCATCATCGAATATGAGGCGGCTATCCTGAAATCATGTAGGAGCGGATGGCAATCCGCCCGCAGATACCCGGCCCATACGCCGTCATAATTGCAATAAAAATCCTACCGTATTGTAAATAGGCCGGCGCTTGATTTTTTGGGGAAACTCAAAAGCAACTATGGGTTGACAAAAAACCAGGCGTGATTGGTAGTTTGCATCCGTGATTTTTACAATAATAAATGTATCGTTAAATTTAGAAAGAGGTGTATCGAATGAATATTGCAGATAGAATAAAGACGAGTCACAGGGGGGGAAACAAATGATACAAATTAGCAAGTTGATAAAAACATACGAAAACGGCGACAATAAATTATACGCCCTTAACGATATTTCATTTGAGATTAAGGATGGGGATTTCGCGGTGATCGTGGGCGCGTCGGGAAGCGGCAAATCTACTTTGCTAAATACGATTTCCGGTTTGGAAAAAGCGGACAGCGGCAGCATTATGCACGATGGCAAGGAGATTTTCGGATTGAACGATAAAGAACTTACGGCATTTCGCAGGGCAAGGGTAGGGTTTATATTTCAAGCGTATTATTTATTGCCGTCACTCTCCGTAGAAGCAAATATTAAAATGGGGGCTGCTCTTGCGGGAAATAATGAAGCTGCTGGAATTATAGAAGCGGTGGGACTCAACGGGAAAGAAAAAAGACTGCCTCACCAACTTTCAGGCGGAGAGCAGCAACGGGTTTCGATTGCGCGTGCGCTTGCCAAAAAGCCCGCCGCTTTATTTTGCGACGAACCGACAGGGGCGTTAGATGAAGCGACGGGGCGGCAAATATTGAAGTACCTGATTCAAATACAAAGAGAAAGCAAACTGACGCTTATAATGGTCACGCATAACTCAAATATCGCAAATTTGGCAACCCAAATAATTAAAATGAGCAGCGGTAAGGTTGTCGAAATTATCAAAAACCCGGAACCCTCTGACATTGACAAAATAGGATGGTGAAGTATGGTTACTCTGAAATCTGCGTTTAAATTAATAAGCGTAATCATTATTACAGTCGTTGTTGTTTTTATTTGTACAACATTCATAAACTATCCTTTGGATTTACGGGAGATTGAATACTTGATAACAAGTACCGAAATGCAGGAGGCTTTTATCGGCGCACAAGTTGAGTTGGCTGATGTCATTATAGCGGCAACCGTTGGATTATTCGGCTCAATAGCGGCGTTAATTCTAATGTTCTCAATCAGACAATTCATAAACCAAAACAGCGCAGAATTTGGAATATTAAAAGCGTTGGGTTATTCAGAAAACAGAATTGCGCTTGATTTTTCAAAATTCGGGATAAGTGTTTTAGCGGGTTCCGCTTTTGGATATATATTGGCGTATTTAGCATCCCCCGCGTTTTACGGTATGCTTGCTTCGGATTATGAATTACCCGCAAAAGTTGTTTTCTGTTTTCGTTATCAAGTGTTTTTAGTTGTGATTGTTGCACCGGCATTGTTTTTTTCGTTGTTGGCTGTTTTATACGCCAGATTGCGTTTGAGAAAAAAAGCCCTTGACTTGATGAACGGAGCGAGTGAAATAAGAATAAATAAGCTGACGCAAAGGCTTCAAACTAAAGGAAGCAAATTTACATTCTTAGAAGAATTAAAAAGAACAATGTTATCAAACAATTTGATATTGATATTATTTATGGGCTTCGCCGCTTTTGTTTTTGCCGCACAAGTACAAACGGCTTTTACCGTGCGGCAGTTATTGGATAATATGCTGATGACATCAACCTTTATCATTTCCGGTCTTATTGTGGGCTCAGTAACTTTATTACTTGCGTTAACTTTTTTAATCGGTAAAAACAAAAAATATATCGCTATGCTTAAAGCCTACGGCTATACTGGGAGTGAGTGCGGAAAGGCATTGTTCGGCGGGTATAGAATTGTCACTTATATAGGATTTTTAATAGGTACAGTCTATCAATTTTTATTTATAGCTTTTATTATTGCCCGTGCTTTTGATAATGTAACTGTAAAATTTGATGTTTTCGGTTTTTTTATAACATTATCCGTTTTCATAGTTGCGTATGAATTGATTATCCTTCTTTACAAACGACGCATAGCAAAGATACCTTTAAGGGAAATCATGCAAGCATGACGCGCTGGTCACGATAGCGATAGGCCGGCTTTGCCTGTGCTGCCTGATTTTTGGGGAAACTCAAACGGCGCGCACCATTGACGGTATCGGGACTTTTGCCTATAATATTCCTATAAAACGAGAGGGAAACAGAATGAAAATTCATCAGCTGGAGTGCTTTTTGGCGATTGCGCGTTGTAAGAGCTTTTCATTAGCTGCGGAAGAAGCCTTCATCTCCCAATCGACCTTATCTCAGCAAATACTTAAATTGGAAGATGAGCTTGGCGTCTCATTGTTCGTGCGCCACGCCCGTTCGGTGGTTTTAACCCCCGCCGGCGAAAGCTTCATGATCCACGCCAAGCGAATTATGGCGGAGCTCGAACTATGCAAAGAATCGATGCAGGAATACGCGTCATATAAAATGGGGCACCTGAAAATAGGCATAGTTCCATATATGACGTATATGGGTTTTGGTAAAATAATCTCAAGCTTTCTAAAAACATACCAAAACATAGATATTAAGCTCTATACCGCCAATACCGACGAATTGCTCAAGGGGCTGCGCGAAAGAAAAACGATGATTTCTTTCGTCGTTTCGCCATATAGCGACGAATACGAGGTAGATTTTTATCCTTTACAAACGGAAAAGCTGGCTATGCTCGTTTCATCCTCTCACGAACTGGCAAAATGCTCCGTTGTCGATCTTTGCGACGTTGTCCGCGAAAAGTTCCTTTTGGTAAATAACGATCTTCAAATCAGAAACTCTTTGCTGCAAGCCTGCGGCCACGATTTAAACGTAATACACGAAAGCTGCAACGCGGATATGATAAAGAACATCGTAGAAGAAAATATAGGCGTAGCGCTAATTGGCGATCATTTGGCGCAAAAGCTGAGCGGCCCCAATGCCGTCGTGGTTCCGATAAAACAAAAATTCGAGCAGCAATGCGGGCTCGCTATCCCAAAGCTCAAGCGCCTTCCTCTTACTACGCGGGCATTCCGCGACTTTATTCTCGATATGAATGCGGCGCCGCAAGCATAGCGCCGTTTTTTGCGTGATTTTTGCTCATTTTATACTAAAAGCTGCTTCAAACGGTGCAAAACGCTCTCTTTATCGCGTCTAATACGCGGAATCGACGCCCAAAAGCGCTCAAAATGCTGAAAAAACGTCCGTACAATGGTCGGTTCTCGCATAATTAGGGGGCACGGAGTGTCTTCCACGCGCGAATTCGCCGTCACAACGGTATTTTCTCGTATCAAAAGGCTCATCATGCCCATGTTTGGCAGCGGATCGTCGTCCGTAAGCGCGACGGTGAGGTTCGCGTTTTGGCTCAAAACGGCGCAAAGTCCATCGATTCCGCGCTTAAAATATTCGGGAGAGACGAAAAGATTGCCTTTTACGATCCAATTGAACTCGCTCGTTTGAATGCCTTCGCGCATTCCTGCTTCCAATGCCGCCAGATCCAGTATTTGATTAGTCGCCGCGCGTTTGATAGTGTCCAAAATATAGCTTCGATATTTAGAAAAATAGTCGCAGCATTCGCTAAAACGCTTCCCATCAACGCCGTTTGTTTGTAATAATCCGCTAAAGCTTTCAGTATCCAGCGCCAGCACCAGCGGCAGCGGCGAAAAATTATAGCTGGTCTGAGGGCGCTGAGCGGCTTCGAGCAGCTTTCGCGTGATATTGCCGCCGCCCAATTCTTCAAATATAGGGCGGCACTGGCTCAATAGCGCGCTAAACATGATCTCCAGCTGTTTTACCAGGAATTCGTCGGTAGTATAGTAGGTGTTAAAGCCTTCTGAATATTGGTTTACAGTCATTCCCAAAAGGGAGGCGTGTCCGCGCAGCAGCAATATGGACGGCCTGAAAATAGCGTCGGAATACTCCGGAAAATAGAAAGCGTTGGTTTTTCCCGTCAGATGCAGCGGCAGCCATTGGGTAATGGTATATAGCAAATGCGGTACCTTGCGATCCACTGTATGCACCATAGTAATACGATTGCCTTTTTGGAGCGCCAAGCGGTATTTTTCCAGCCAGTTGCTGCGAAAATCCTCGTTTCCCATATGCCAGGAAAGATCCTCCTGGCTGAATAGAAGCAATTCCTGCCCGGACGGGAGCGCAATCGCCGTGTCCAAAAGGCGCATAAGCGCGTCCCGCCGTCCGGAGTGCTTGCTATAGATATCCATCTTTGCGATAGAATCGATGCGCCCGGTTTTCACGTTTTCCAGCACCGTCAGCTTTTGCGCTTCGTCTGTGCCGGAGGAAAGGTATTGCGCCAAGTATACGGCTATTTTTTCTTTTTCGGAAAGATCCGCGTCGGGATACGTATCCCTGAGAATCAACTTCAATGTCGATAGATTTGTGGGCTTATCTATAGAAAAAAGCACTTCAATCAGCTTTTTCATATGAGGCGAATTGATCTTTAACGGACGCTTGAGATTAAGCCACTTGCTCACCAGCGAGTAGTGGACGTTCAGCATATCCGCAAGCGAACGGTTGCTTAGCTCAAAGCGTGCCAGAAGGACGCCCAAATGAGTTGGATTGGAATTCATGGTTCCTCCATATATCACATTAACTGGGCAAGTTCATCATACTGTTATGTCAACATTCTGTCAACCCGCGATCTTTGACAAAAGCCCCGCGGCTATTGACCCTATTGGGAGCCAACCCTATGATGAACATATACAAGTCGTCACATATCATTTTACAGTAGGAGGTCATAAAATGAGGAAACTTAATACCCTTCTCGATCCCCGCGGATATCAGGAACGGCCGTTGCTCAAGCTGGCTCCGCGCCCCAGCCTTGAAGAATTGCAGCAAGGAAAAGTTTTGTTTTACAACAATACCAAGCTGGGCTTTTGTAACTACATGACGGTATTCGACCGCATAAAAGAGCGGCTCGCCGAACTGGGCGTCACCAACTACGTGGAGTATACCGAAACCGTCCGCGGCAAGGACGCCTCGATGCTGGCCGAATACGCGAAGAAGCTGGCGGAGGAAAAGCCGGTGGCCGCTATAGCGGCCTTTGGAGACATGGGTACGTCCTCGTCCACCACCGTGGTAACCATCGAATTGGAAAAGCTCGGCATTCCGAGCGTCTATATGACGGCGCCTCCGGGAACGGCCATCACCGAGGGCGTAGGGCTTTACCGCGCCGGCAACCTTTGCATGGCTTCCGTTGACATCTATCAGGCGAGCACCGTCGAAGAGGTTGCGGCGCAGGTCGACCTTAAGTGGGATTATATCATCGGTTCCCTCACTAAAAACGGCGAAGAGCTGGCCGAGCTGGCCGATATACCGCTGAAGATGGACAAGGTCGCCCCGAGAGAAGACGGCCTTTTGCCCGTTACGGACGCGATCGAGGTGGATGAGGAGCGGCTATTGGAGCCGGGTGCCTATATGGAGGAGATCAACGACTTCTTCAACGCCGAGCATATCAGCGACGGCTTGCCCATCATCCCGCCAACCCGGCGGCGCTACGACGCCATGCTGCAATACTGCCCGTTCCCGGAGGATATGGTGCTATGCGCCCCCAGCGGCCCCAGCGGCAAAACCGTTACCGTAAAGGACGTTGTCATCGCCGCCGTAATGGCCGGATGCAAGCCCGCCGCCATGCCTGTCCTTATCGCGGCGTTCAAGGCCTTGAACAGCCCGCTGTATAACTTGAACCAAAGCGTCACAACGTCGCATCCCGGCGGCAATCTCGTGCTTGTAAGCGGCCCTATCGCCCAAGAGATCGGCATATCCGGCAAGCAAGGCTGCATGGGCCCCGGCTGGCCTATGAACGCCACTATCGGCCGGGCCGTGAACTTGGTCATAATGAATATCTTCCGCTCCGTACCCGGTATCTGCGACTTGGACTGCCTCGCCTCCCAGGCGGAGTTCACCTATTGCTTCGCCGAGGAGCCCGCGCTTGCGCAGTGGAGCATGATAAACGAAGAGCGGTTTAACAGCGATACGACGACGGTCTATGTATTAAAGGCGGAGCCGCTGCACGACATTATCGACTTTTTGAGCCTGGACGGGCACGATTTACTCGATACGATTACACATTGCTGCACTACGCTAGGCTCGAACAACGCGTACATGCCGGGCCCGCTGATCGTTTGCCTAACGCCGGATCACGGCATGATGCTGAAAAAATCCGGCTACACCAAGCAGATGATTCAAGAGCATATCCATACGTACGCTTATCACGAAACGCCCATGGTGCTCAACCGCGGCTTGGTACCGGTACGTCCGGCCAGCTTCAAGAACCGCCATCCCATGCCCGTAACCCGGACGCCCGCCGATGTTGAAATCGTGGTTATCGGCGGCCGCGGCGGACACTCCGGCGTTATTCTTCCTTGGGCGTTGCACAGCGAAGGGTGCGTAGAGCCGCTGGCGCTGCCAAACGGCGCTATCGCCAAGAGCATCGAGGACTTCAGGGTTTAAGCAAGTATTATCCATCCTGTAGGGGCGAACTGTGT
>DBDD01000228.1:0-1254 GCA_002293365.1 Christensenella sp. UBA941
CGTCGCAAAGCGCAGTAGTTCATCGCTTTCCATGTGAGCAAGGTCGTCCAGCAGCGCGACGGGTACCCAGCCTATAGAGCGCCCCCAAAACTCAGAGGAACAGCCCGAAGCGTGGTCAGCCCATTTTGCCGATTTTGACGAGTCCCATGCATGGAACAGCAAACCAGTTTTATCGTCTCTTGTTTTTTGCACCATCAACAGCGCTTGTTCTATCACGAGCTTGGTAAGATCGGGCCTGTTAAACCGCGCCGCGTATTCCGCAATGAACGGCCCCGCCATGTACAGTCCGTCCAGCCACATCTGATCCTTCAGATACTTCTTGTGCCAGAACCCGCCCTCGGGGTTTATCGGCACATCCGGCGCCTGGGCAAGGACGGAATCCAGCGCCTTTCTGTACCTAACGTCTCCTGTTTTGTCCAGCAGTGGATACAGCAAAATTCCAGGCTGGATGTCGTCTAAATCCGCGTGGTCGTACAGCAGTATCTTGCCGTCTCCGTCGATGACGGAATCCACCCAGCTTTTGATGTAATCAAAATATGCTTCGTTGCCGCATAGCAGATAGGTCTGGAACATGCCGGAAAGAAATACCCCCTGATGGTAGTGGAAATGCCTTTCCGGCGGCAATTTTTCCGCGCTGTAGCGGCGCATCATGGTATCGCAAGCGCTTATGGCGTAGCCTAGCGGCGTTTTGTCCGGCATGATCATATCTCCTTTTGTTGCATTTCTTTGTACTGGCTGGGCGTGCAGCCCGCCCACTTTTTAAATAGCTGGCTGAAATACTGCGGGTTGTTGCCGCAGCCCACCTGCTCCGCCACCTCGTATACGGAATCGTATTTCGCGATAAGCTTCTTGGCTTTCTCAACGCGTACGCGCCCAAGATACGCTGAAAACTTTTCTCCTGTCGCCTGCACAAACTGGCGGTTTAGATAGTCCGCGTTCATAAACAAGTGGTTTTCGGCCAGCCATTTCATCGTCAGCCGCGCGTCGCCGTAATGCTCCTCCACAAACTCCAGCGCATCGCGTATGAATCGCTTGTGTGTGGAGCGGTTGTTTATCTCGTGGATCTCACCAGCAGCATCTATAAACTGTACTCTCGTATAGCGGCGCAGCCT
This sequence comes from Christensenella sp. UBA941, assembly GCA_002293365.1. Classification (GTDB taxonomy): domain Bacteria; phylum Bacillota; class Clostridia; order Christensenellales; family UBA941; genus UBA941. The sequence goes on from DBDD01000228.1 coordinate 1,113, forward strand.
GCCCGCCAGCGCCTCCAGCATGTCCACGGGCGATTCGAACGCCTCCGCCTGAACCGAAAGCTCTTTTATAGCCCCATCCTCGCTATCGCGAAGCACCACAAAGACCGTGTTCTTTACTAAGAACAGGCCGAGGCAGTCGCCT
>DBDD01000228.1:1315-3726 GCA_002293365.1 Christensenella sp. UBA941
GTATATATATCGTTTATATCATCGTCGCCGGCGATTATCGCCTCAGTAAACCGTTTGCTAATAAGCGGGCCGAATTGGGAGGCCATCCATTGCCGCTCATACTGTATGCGGCGGTTTTCGCGGCTTTGCTCAACTTTTTCGGCTGCGTGCGCAAGGGCTCTGAGTATCTCGTCCTCGTCGCAGGGCTTTAGCAAATATTCGCACACGCCGAACTTGATGGCGGATTTAGCATATTCAAACTCGCTGTAGCCGGAGATTATCACAAACTGGACGTCCAATTCAGTTTCGCGCACGCGTTCGACGAGCCCCAGCCCGTCGAGCTCGGGCATTCGGATGTCAGTGAGCACGATGTCCGGGGATTCGTCTATTATCATGTCGTAGGCTTCCAAGCCGTTGGAACAGGCCCCAATAAGCGCAATGCCGTTGCTCTTCCAGTCTATCATCCTGCATATAGTTTCGCGGATAACCCGCTCATCCTCAGCAATCAACAGCCGCATCATCGAGCGCCACCTCCTCTATGATTCTCTTTGGAAGCGGAAGGCGCATGGCCACAGTCGCCCCGTTCGCGCCATTTTTGGCCGTGAGCCCATAGTCTTCGCCGAACAGAAGCTTAATCCGGGCATCTATGTTCAAAAGACCAATTCCGTGCCCGCCTGGCAGTACCGCGCCGGAGCGAAGTTTTTCCAAAATATCCTCGTCTATGCTCGAGCCGCTGTTTGTCACGCTTACAATAGCGGTTTCGCCCTCGCTCCTCGCCGCAACCGTCACCGCGCAGATTGCGGAGCTAACCTCCAGTGCGTACATTACGGCGTTTTCCACCAAGGGCTGTATACACATCTTCGGTACTGGCAGTTCATTAAGATTCGGCTCGATATCCACGATATATTCGAGCCGTTCCTCGTAACGGATTTTCTGTATCTCTATATAATGCCCGATTAATTCCATCTCCCGGTTTAGGGGGATGGCGTCGCCGGTCTCGCTCAGGGACGCCTGCATTAGCTTAGAGAGCGCTTTTACCATGCCGGCGATTTGGTTTTGTCCGGCGGCGCGGGCCTGCCAGTGTATGGAATTCAGCGTATTGTACAAAAAATGCGGGTTTATTTGCTGCTCCAGGCTTTTTAGTTGGGTCTCCTTAATAAGCAGCTGTTTTACGTAATTGTCATCTATCAAATCCGCTATGTCTTTCAGCATGGCGTCGAAGTGCCTGTGCGCCGCGCCTAGCTCGTCCTTGCGAGCGCCGTAGTCATAGCTTTGCTCAACGGGTTTGAGATTTCCGCCGGCGAAGCTCCGCATCTTATGACCAAGGCTGTCGAAGTGGCGTGTTATATTACGCGTCATTGCCGACGCTATAACAATCGAAATAACGATAGCGGAAACGACGGCGAACACATACATCCAAACAGAAGCCTGGATCGAGCGGAAAACATCGTCGTAAGGAATACCGCACAAATAGACCCAGCCCAATTCGCCGACGGACCGGCGCACGACAAACTGGCGGACGCCGCCGATTTCGCGGATGAAATACGGCGCGTCCGTTTCGGCGCTTTCCCAGCCGGAAGAATCGCCGGCTGGATAAAGCAATTCTCCGTTTGAAACGATAGCGACCGATTGAGAGGTTGATCTGCCGGAGTTGATTCTCAAATCATAAATAATCCGATCTAAATCAATTTCAATTATCAAAACGCCCAGCTCACGCAGGCTTACGCCCTGCAGCTGCCGTATAGTCTGCGCGTGGAGTATCCCGGCGTGATCTTGCAGCCACATGGCTGTGTCCCCGGAAGCGCGCGCTTGTTCCGCAATAAACTGGTAGTCCGGGCTGGCAGGGTCGAGCGTGTGGGTGGAGATGACGTTCTGGTTCGCGGCGGCCGGAACGACGCTGATGGCCTTGATATATCTGTTCTGCACTATGTATCTATGCAGCGACGTGTATATCCCCGCTCTTGAAAGATACGCGTCGTACTCGCCCGCTTCCCCGGTAATCGCGGTCAGATTATTCTGAACATCGCGGTCGGTGGCCATGAAAGAGGAAGCGTTCTCAACGGAATCAAGACCCGCCTCTATATCGCGTATGTAAATGGACAAGGAATCCGCCAGCGTCGAGTAGAGCAGCCCATTGTAGCGGGAGGTCACGAAATTCAGCGATAAAAACGCCGCCGCCGCGGTAATAGCAACGGAAAGCAAGGCTATCACGATAATCTTAACCTTTAGCCTGCTGTTGTCGAATCTCATAGCTAAAAGCCTGAACATCTCCCCACTCCCTTGATGTCAGTATAGATGCCCGACTGATAAAATACAATGTAATCAGAGAAAAATATGGGCCGTAATATATGGTTATCGGTTATTTGAACAAATACCTCTGTTTTTTGCGTTTGCCTGTCCCGGAATTAGCTGTATAGTATAGTAAGTACACT
>DBDD01000106.1 GCA_002293365.1 Christensenella sp. UBA941
GGGGGCTCTGCTCCCGCCGTGGATAGAATAACGGAGGTGCGGCAGGAGTAGAACCCCTGCCCTACAGCATTCACATATTAACGGTTCCCGCTCTCGCGGCTTGCTCCTGTACGCGCTTTTCATGAGAGCGCCTAGCGAACATATCGCGCAGCTCCGGCACGGCGACCGCTACGATTAAGAGCCCGCCGACGACCATCATAAGGATTTGAGCGTTGATATTGATGAGGCCGAGGCCATAGCGGATCAGGCCCACGATGAAAATTGAAATCAGCACGCCGCCCATGCGCCCTTTGCCGCCCGCCGTAGATACGCCGCCGAGCACGACCATAGCGATGACGTCCATCTCGAAGCTCGTTGCGACGTTGGGGCGGGTCGAGCTCATGCGGCTTGTCAGGAACAGCGCCGTTACGCCCGCCAGAAGGCCGTTTAGCGTATAGTTTATGAAGACCGCGCGGTCGACGTTGACGCCGGAGTAGCGGCTTGCAAGTTTATTTTTTCCAATGGCGTAGAGCGTGCGTCCGTATTGGGTCTTATGCAAGATGAACGCGAAGACTGCGAATAGAACGAGGAACGTTATCAGCATATTGGGGAACGGGCCGATCGTACCCCAGCCGAGCTGTGTAAACCATTCGGGGAATTTGCCCGCAGCCTGATCTTCCAATATAATCAGCGCGACGCCGCGGTAGATGATCTGCGTAGCCAGCGTGACGATCATTGGGGCAAGCTCTTTGAATTTGTTGAGAATGAGGCCGTTTATCATACCGCAGACGAGGCCGACGATAAGGCACAAGACCATCGCTATAGGCATCGGTATTCCCGCGCCGGCGTTGTACGCCACGCCCATAACCACGGAGGAAAGCGCCACGGTAGATGCCACGGATATATCGATATAGCCAGTCATTATAACAAAGGCCATAGGTAAGGCCATCAAGCCCCTATCGAGGAAGCCGTTCGTCGCGTTTAGCACGTTGGCGATATTGTAGTTCGGGGATATGCTCGAGTTCATGATGTTTATGAGTATGAACAGCACTATGAGCATGACTTCCCAGCTATATGTGCGCAGTGTATCGCCAATGGAAAGCTGGCCGGTTCGTTTGTTTTCCATCAGATTTGCCTCCCCTCGAGCGCCTTGCGGTCCGCGCGGCGTTTGACAAGCGTATTGAGCAGCACAGCGCCCAGAATGATACAGCCGTAGATGAAGTTTTTGGCGAATTCGGAGACGTCCGGAATCAGCGGTAGGGCGTTGTTGATGATGCCGATAAGCATTGCGCCCATGAATACGCCGAGCACCTTGCCGGAGCCGCCGCTGATGGACACGCCGCCTATAACGCAGGCCGCGATGATGTTGACCTCGTAGCCCGTGGCGGTGTCCGGCTGCGCGGAGGCGAATTTGCTGGCCCAGAGCACGCCCGCGAGGCCCGTTAAGCCGCCCATGATCGTATACGCCAAGGTTTTGGTNNATGCCGGATATGCGCGCGGCCTCGGCGTTGGAGCCTACGGCGAAGAAACGGCGGCCCGTACGCGTATAGTTCAGGAAGTAATACGCGATTACGAAGACCAATAGCGCGATGAAAACGAGGTTGTTTATGCCTACGCGCCCTGTAGCGGTATCGAAGCCGACGGAGCCCGTAGCCAGGTTTTTAAACGAATCGCTCATTTGGTGGGCGCTGACCCACGCTCCGTCGGAGGCGAGGAATACCGCACCCCGGTATACGTAGCATAATCCGAGCGAGGCTATGATGGGCAGTACGTTCAGCTTTGCGACCAAAAGCCCGACGAGCACGCCTTGAACGAGCCCGCATGCTACACCTTCGAGCATCGCCACAAACGGGCTAAGCGCGGGATCCGCCGCGACGTGCAGCGCTACGATCATGCCGGAGAGCGCGATATTCGCGCCGATAGAGAGGTCGATGCCCCCCGTAAGTATAACGATCATCATGCCGATTGAAAGGATAGCGATTATGGCCGTATTCGTTAGAAGATTGCTGATATTGACCGGCGTCATAAAATTCGAGTTGAAGAGCTGCACGATAATGCACAGCACCACTATAAATACCAGCAAGCCCAGCTCGCGAAAGCTGGATAGAGTAACTTTTTTTCCCGTCTTCTCCATGCGCTTAATCCTTTCAGCCCGCTTGATTACGGCGCATCATCGAGGCTTCGAGGATAGCCTCCTGCGACGTTTCGTGCGTGTTCAGCACGCACATCACCCTACCCTCGCGCATGACGACGACCCGGTCGCTCATGCCGAGTACCTCGGGCATTTCGGACGAGACCATCAGTATCCCGATACCCTCTGCCGAAAGCTCCCGCATGATTTCGTATATAGCGTATTTTGCACCGACGTCGACGCCCTTCGTCGGCTCGTCGAGCATGATGAACTTTAGCGAACTCGCCAAAAGCTTCGCGACGATGACCTTTTGCTGATTGCCGCCCGAAAGCGAGCTTGCCAAGTCTTGGATACTCGTGCATTTTACGCCGACGAGCTGCGAAAGCCGCTCGGCCGTCTCGTTTTCGCTCTTTACGCTTAAGAGGCCGCGTTTGGCGTGTTGATCGAGCGTGGCGAGCGTAATATTTTTGCCGATAGACCAATCGAGGATAAGGCCTTGCTTTTGGCGATCCTCCGGCAGGTAGCCGATGCCGAGCTTCATGGCCGCCCGGGGGCTATTCGGGCTCACTGCGGCACCGTTTAGCGTAAGTTTGCCTTTATCCAGCGGCCAATGTCCGAATATCGCGGCGCATACCTCGCTGCGCCCCGCGCCGACCAGGCCGGATAGAGCGACGATTTCGCCAGCGCGCACGTCGAAGGAGACGTCCGCGAAGTAGCCCGTTTTGTATAAACCCTCGGCGCGGAAGACTTCATCGCCGATCTCGTTGCTTTTGGGCGGATACATTTGCTTTAGCTCGCGCCCGACCATAGCGTAGATGAGCTTTTCTTGCTCTATTCCGTCCACAGGCCAGCTGCCTATATACTTGCTGTCGCGAAGGACGGTAACCTGGCTCGCTACGCGGTACATGTCCTCGAAGCGGTGCGAGATGAAGATTATGCCCTTGCCCTCGTCGCGCAGCTGGAGCGTAATACGGTATAGTTCCTCGCTTTCGCGCTTGGAGAGCGCGGCGGTAGGCTCATCCATGATGATGATTCGAGCGTTGATGGAGAGCGCCTTGGCGATTTCGACGATCTGCTGCTGGGCGACGCTAAGATTGCCCATCGTCGTCTTCGGGTCTATATCCGTGCCGAGCTGCTTGAGGTACAGCGCCGCCTTATCGCGCATCTCCTTCCAATTCATCTTTTTAAGCTTGGGGGAGATGACCTCGTGCCCCACGAAGATATTTTCCGCGACGGAAAGGTCGGGATAGCACGTAACGTGTTGATAAATCGCGGCGATGCCCATGGCCGTCGCCTCGCGCGGGTTGATGAAATCAACTTTTTTGCCGTCTATGTACATCTCGCCGCAGTCGGGCTTGTGTACGCCCGTGATCACTTTTATAAACGTCGATTTACCCGCGCCGTTTTCGCCCATCAGCGCGTGTATCTGGCCGGATTTGAGCTGGAAATGCACGTCGTCGAGCGCCTTTACGCCCGGGAACGTCTTGGATACGCCTTTTAATTCCAATAACAATTCGGACATGGACAACAATCCTCTCCATATTGTAGGGGCGAACTGTGTTCGCCCGTCACATCGCGAACCAGGGTGTATCGCGGGCGAACACAGTCCGCCCCTACAGGTTACCGCTTGCTCAATACGTCGCGTTCGTACGTTTTCGCCTGTTTAATCCAATTTTCGCCCACAGGCACGCCCTTCGTATGGCAATAATAATCCCAAACAGCGCCGCTGGGCAGCGTTTTTCGTTCTTCAAGAAGCGCCAGGCGCGATGAGAAATCCTCCTCGCGCTCGGCCTTGCGAATGGCCTCTATCGGCGCGAGCGCGGCGGAAAGAATGGCCTTTCGCGCGTTGCGCATGCCTATGGCCCAGGCCATAACGCGGTTTATGGAAGCGTCGAAGAAGTCGAGCCCTATGAAAACGCGGCTTTCGAAGCCGTTCCATAGGATTTCATCCATTATGCGCTGCAATTCGTCGTCTAAGGCGATTACGTGGTCGCTGTCCCAGCGGACGCCGCGGCTTACGTGTAGCAGAATTTTGTCGAGATAGCACAATACTGCCGAAATCTTCGCGCTTATGTACTCCGTTGGGTGGAAATGCCCGCTGTCCAGCGTATAGAAAAGATTGTTGCGGATAGCGTAGCCGAGCGAGAATTCGTGGCTCGCGACGGTATAGCTCTCGACGCCCATGCCGAAAAGCTTGCTTTCGAGCGAACACGGCACGAGCTCTTTATCTATCGGAGCGGCAAAAATTTCGTCGAGCGAACGCGTCATAAGCTCGCGGTAATAGCGCGTATCGGCGCAGGTATCCTTGAAGCCGTCGGGCATCCAGTAGTTCACGGCGCAAGGCTGGTTCAGTCCCTTGGCAAACTCAAGAGCTATTTCGCGGCAGCGCTTGCCGTGTTCGATCCAGAATTTGCGTACGTCTTCCTTGAGGCTCGCTAAAGAGAAGTCGCCGTCCATCATGGGGTGCGAAAAATACGTCGGGTTAAAATCGAGGCCAAGGCCGTTTTCTTTTGCCCAGTCCAGCCAGCCGGAGAATTGTTCGATCGTGTACGCGTCCCTGTCGATTGTTTTGCCGTTTTTTTCGGCGTAGCTCGCGTGGAGGTTCAGCTTTGTTTTGCCGGGGATAAAAGAAAGAGCCGCGTTGATATCTTGGCGCAGCTCGCCGGGCGTCCTTGCCCGTCCAGGATAGCTGCCCGTCGTAGCTATACCGCCTGATAGCTCGCCCGTACCGTCGAAGCCGATTACGTCGTCGCCTTGCCAGCAATGCATAGACACCGCTATAGCGTCCGCGCGCTCGATAGCCGCGTTTGTGTCTACGCCATAAGCCGCGTAGCGCTCCTTTGCGTATTCAAAGCCCTTTTCGATTTGCTTTTCGTTAATTGACATCTCTTTCGCCGCCTTATGAAATAATATAAATCACTTATGATAAAAAACTTGTTGAAGCAAGACGGAGGTACCTGTTTTCGGGTCGAATTCCATGATCATTACGTCTTTCATGTATTCGTTCCAGCGCGCGACGACTTCGCTTTCGGCCTGAACCTTGGAGGCGTATTCGATCGATTCGCATTCGTAATAGCCAAACAGCTCGCTGCCCACGGACCAGATGGTATAGTTATGGATACCGGCTTCGTTTAATACGGCTGTCATCTCGGGCCAAATCTCGTCGTGGCGGCGGATGTATTCTTCGAGCTGTCCTTCGAGCACCCGCGCCTTCCATGCAAACCGTTCCATAGATGAGCCCCCTTGTTATATCGTTATCTTGCTTTCGGGCAAAGCCGATTTTTTGTATCAAAATAACACTATCTTGTCGCTGCGCCGTACAGGCCGCGATAGAATGCCTTACCTTTAAATCTCTACGCTTGAATTATTTAACAATATACGATATGATTAAGTGTACACATTCTAGTTCTAAAAAACATCGAACGATCTTGTCTTTTTATCATACTATCTTGGCAAGGAGGGCATATGGAACAGGTTCAGTTAAGCTATGAGCTGGATATGGAAAAGGAGTCGATTTGGCTGAACGCGACGCCGAGCCCGGCGATTCGCGCGTCGCTGCCGTACATCCAGGAAATCGGAGACTTCATTTCGCACGAGAAATACTATACCAGAAGGAGCGGACTAGCTTCATACCTTATTAAGTATACGCTAAGCGGCGAGGGCGTTTTGGAATACGACGGGGCGACGTATACCGTACAGCCCGGCCAGATATTCTGGATCGACTGCCTAAAGCCGCAATACTACTATACCTCGCCGAAGACGAAAGCGTGGCGCGTGATATGGATGCATTTTTACGGCCCTACGACAAAGGCGTATTACGATCTTTTTCACGCGCAGAATCAGGGTGCGAATACGCTGACGCTACCGCCGGACAACAACGTCGCCTCCGGCATACGCGAGCTGGCGAGCCTCTACCATTCGGCGGGGAGTATGCTCGCGGATGTGCGCGCCGCCGGGATGCTAACAAATATTATGAGCGAATGCTGCGGCGCGACGTTTTCCGGGCAAAGCTTTTTGGGGCTGCCGGAGAGCGTTCAGGAAGCGCGGGCATACCTCGTAGATAATTATTCCGGGCGCATAACGCTCGACGACCTCGCGCGGCGGTATTCGATCAATAAATTTCACTTTCAAAAGCTTTTCAAAAAGCATACGGGCTTTACGCCGAATGAATACCTTATTCTTACACGCCTAAATAACGCTAAGGAGTTCCTGCGGACGACGGATATGTCCATCGCGGCTGTGTCCGAGCGGGTGGGAGTGGAGAATGTGAGCCACTTTATCAATCTTTTCAAGAAGCACGAGGGGATTACGCCGAGCTTATATCGGCATAGGTGGTATAGGTAGGGGAGGGGCATCTTCCATTTCCACCCATTTCTAAAGCATCCTCAGCTCTAATATGCTATACTGAATAAAAAACAAGCATAGAGGTATAGCTTATTATATGATTAAAACGAAGATAATCTGCACGCTGGGCCCGGCCAGCAACTCCCCGGCGGAAATCGCCGCACTCATAGACGCGGGCATGGACGTCGCGCGCATGAACTTTTCCCACGGCTCGTACGAAGAACACGGCCAGCGGCTGAAGAACTTCCGCGCGGCCTGCAAGAAGACGGGAAAAAGGTTGCCGGTGCTCATGGATACGAAGGGCCCGGAGATCCGTACGGGCGACTTTGAACAGCCCGTAACTTTACAGGCGGGAGCGCAGTTCATCATCCGGCTAGAGGATATACCCGGCGACGAAAAGCAAATGTGCGTTAGCTATAAGCGCCTGCACGAGGACATCGAGCCCGGACAGCGGCTGCTTATAGACGACGGTTTAGTAGAGCTGATAATCGATCGTGTCGCGAACGGCGATATTTTCGCGACCGTCCAAAATGGCGGCGTCATATCGTCCAAAAAGAGCGTAAACGTCCCCGGCGCGCGAATAAACGTTCCGGCGCTGTCCGAAAAGGACCGGCAGGACGTCGGCTTCGCCGTGGAGAACGATTTCGATTTCATAGCGGTCAGCTTCTGCCGGAGCGCGGCGGATATATTGGCCGTGCGCCGCGAGCTCGAAAGGCGTGGCGATACGTCCATCATGCTCATAGCCAAGATTGAGAACCAGCAAGGCGTGGACAACGCCGACGAGATTTTACGCGTGGCGGACGGTTTAATGGTCGCCCGCGGCGACTTGGGCGTGGAGATACCCGTCGAGGAAGTTCCCGCCGTACAGAAAATGCTGATAAAAAAGACCGTCGCGGCGTCATTGCCGGTCATAACGGCTACGCAGATGCTCGATTCCATGATGCGCAATCCGCGCCCGACGCGTGCGGAGGCTAGCGACGTGGCAAACGCAATCTTCGACGGAACGAGCTGTATCATGCTCAGCGGCGA
>DBDD01000132.1:0-9427 GCA_002293365.1 Christensenella sp. UBA941
CCACTGCTGGGGATTCTAATCCGCTGTAGGGGCGAACTGTGTTCGCCCGCTTATAGTTCAGGCCTTTCGGCAAATCACGGGCGAACACAGTTCGCCCCTACAGAAATTCGTTTACAAATTCACGATTCCATCCGAATAAATCTCGACGCTCTGCTCCAGTTCATTATATGAGAGCACCGTAAGATCCGGAACAAGCTGCTCCGTCAGCCGCTTAAAGTGTTTGCGGATACCGGGCGAGGTTAGCACCACCGGCGTAATGCCCAGCCCCGTCATGCGCTCGATCGAGGTTTTAAGCGAGAGCAGCATGCGTTGGGCGCGATCGGGCTCCATCGCCACGTAGGAACCGTGCTCCGTTTGCTTTACGCGCTCGGCGATAGCTTGTTCGAGCGACGGGTCGAGCGTTATTACGTGCGCTTTGCCGTCTGGAACGAAGCGGCGCGTAATCGCGCGGCGCAGGTTCTGGCGGACGTATTCCGTCAAAAGGTCGGTATCGCGCGTTAAGGTTCCATAGTCGCCGAGCGTTTCCAAAATAGTCACCATATCGCGGATGGAGATGCCCTCGCGCAGAAGATTTGCCAAAACACGCTGGAGCTCGCCGAGCGAAAAAAGCTTTGGCAATACTTCGTCCACGAGCGCAGGCTGGGTCTTTCTGATGTTGTCGATTAGCGTCTGAACCTGCTGACGGCCTAGCAGCTCGAAGCTGTGCCGCTTGACGACCTCCGTTAGATGCGTGGCAATAACGCTCGGCGGGTCGATAGTCGTATAGCCCATAAGCTCCGCCTTCTCGCGCTCCGCGCTGGATATCCACAGCGCCGGCAGGCCGAACGTCGGTTCGACCGTCTCGATGCCCTGAATCTTGCCCATCGCCGAGCCGGAATTGAGCGCAAGGAAGTGATCTGCCATTACTTCGCCGCGCGCGACTTCGACGCCTTTAATTTTGATAACATATTCGTTTGTATTTAGCTGAATATTGTCTCGAAGGCGTATGACAGGCACGATAATGCCCATATCCAGCGCGCATTGCCGGCGAATCATGACGACGCGGTCGAGCAAATCGCCGCCTTGCGACACGTCCACCAGCGGGATTATCCCGTAGCCGAACTCGAGCTCGATAGGATCGACCTGAAGAAGCGTCGTAACGTTTTCTGGCCTGCGCTTTTCTGCCGCTGTAACCTCCGCGTGGTCCTCTTCTTCCGGCTCGGCCGCGAGCTTTTGCTCCGCGCGCCTAAGCGCCATCCCCATCGCGGCGAACGCGAACCCGATAAGCAAAACCGTCAGCACGGGCATGCCCGGTATCAGCGAGATAACGCCGAGCATAATCGCCGTAACGAACATGACGGCCGGGGTATTGAACATCTGCTTCGAAAGCTCCTGCCCCATGCCCATCTCGCTCGCCGCGCGCGTGACAATGATACCGGTGCCTGTGGAGATCATCAGCGCCGGCAGCTGCGAGCAAAGGCCATCGCCCACTGTCGCAAGAATGTATATCTCGAAGACGTCCTCCAGCGGAATTTCGCCCATAACCAAGCCGATTATGATGCCTCCGACTATATTGATGATCGTTATAATCAGCCCCGCCGTGGCGTCGCCCTTGACGAACTTGGACGCGCCGTCCATAGCGCCGTAAAAGTCGGCCTGGCGCTGGATGTTTTTGCGGCGATCCTTCGCCTCCTGTTCGTCAATAAGGCCGGTATTCAAGTCCGCGTCGATTGCCATCTGCTTGCCGGGCATAGCGTCGAGCGTAAACCTGGCGGCGACCTCCGAAACGCGCTCGGAGCCTCTTGTGATGACCATGAACTGTACGACGAGTATAATGAGGAAGATGATTATGCCGACTACGAAATCGCCGCCGATAACGAACTGGCCAAACGTGCGGATAACCTCGCCGGCGTCGCCGTTGTTGCCGAGTATCTGGCGGGTGGTGGAGATGTTAAGCGCGATGCGCAATAGCGTCGATAGCAAGAGCACCGTCGGGAAAGCCGAAAAGTCCAGCGCGTCCTTAGCGTAAATCGTCGTCAGAAGGATCAGCACCGACAGCGAGATATTTACGATCAGCATAACGTCGATCAGCGGCGTCGGGAGCGGGATTATGATCAGCAAAATGACGAGCAGCACAAACCCGGCTACGACCGCGTTGACCATCGTATTTTTCATCCCGTTTTCTTGCATAACCTATGCCCTCCTTCGGGCGGGATTATTTTTGAGGCGGTAGACGTACGCTAGTATTTCGGCGATAGCCTGATACATGTCCGCCGGTATTTCGTCGCCTACTTCGCAGTATACGTACAAAGCCTGCGCGACGGGCTTGTTTTCGACTATTTCGACGCCCGCTTCCCGTGCGATTTCTTTTATACGCGCGGCGACGAAGTCCTTGCCCTTGGCAATTACTTTCGGAGCGCGCGGGCTGGAATCGTCGTATTCGAGCGCGACGGCGTATTCGGTCGGGTTCGTGATAACTACGTCGGCCTGCGGTACCGACTGCATCATGCGCATCATCGACATCTCGCGCTGTTTTTGCTTGATCTTGCCTTTTATCTCCGGGTTGCCCTCGGATTGCTTCCATTCTTCCTTAACCTCTTGCTTGGACATCCTCATGTCCTTCTCGAACTTCCAGCGCTGATAGAGGTAATCGAACGCCGCCATCACAGAAAACGCGAGGCCAACCTGAAACGCGAGGGAGAAGATCATCTCGAATATCCTTTTCGCGCTCGTGATGATGTCCATGCGCATCATCTGTACGAAGAACGGCATATTGCGAGTATATTCCCCGTAGATGATCGCGCCGAGGATTGCAACCTTTACTGTCGACTTCGCAAGCTCAAAGAGCGAGTTCAAGGAAAAAAACAAGTTCTTCAGCCCGTGCAAAGGGTTCAGCTTGGATAATTTCGGCTTCAGCGGCTTCGTCGTAAACAAAAAGCCGATCTGGAGGATATTGATAACGACGCCTATAAAGAGCGCGATTGCCAGTATCGGCAAAATCATTATCATGAACTCGTAGATTACGTCCATAAAGAGCGGCGGCACGTCTACGGCGCTGAGCTTGCGCGTGAATATATCGGGCGACAGAAAATAAGTAATAAACGACGCCATGCTCTTAATTATGTCCAGCCCCATGGTCTGGAGCGTGAAGAACATAACTATGAGAATCACGGCCGTGTTTACTTCGTTGGACTTTAGAACCTGTCCGTTCATGCGCGCTTCGCGCCGCTTTTTCGGAGTTGCTGGTTCTGTCTTTTCGCCGCCTTCTGTATTGGCCATTAGCTTGAAGCAAACCCCCTAAACATTTGGTCTATCATAGCGAACATCTCGTCAAATACCGGCTCCGATAGCTCGACGAAGACCGGAATACACATAATCATTACGATGAAGCCGATCATTATTTTGAGCGGGAACCCCACCACGAACACGTTCATCTGAGGAACCGTGCGCACTATGATCCCCAGCGCGACTTCAAGCACCATCCCCGACGCGACGATCGGCATCGAGACCATGATCGCCAGCGTAAACGTACGGACGAAAACGTCCAGCGCAACCTGAACGATGTTGACGCTGATCAGAATATGCCCGATCGGCGCGCGAAAGAACGTCAGGTGTATGATCTCGATGAGCTTCAAATGCCCGTTTGTGGCAATGAACACCATCATCAGGATCAGGTTCAGCAGATTACCCATGATCGGCACGGAGAGATTCGCCTGAACGTCGAAAACGTTCACCATTCCGAAGCCCATCTGCATGTCGATCAGCGTCCCGGAGGTAAAAACCAGCTGCAGGAAGGCGTTCATGACGTAGCCCATGACCAGTCCGAACAGCAATTCAAGCGCTATCAGCATCGCGTATCCCAAGACGCTCGAATAGGCGAGCGGCCCGATCTTCGGATACAGCGGAAACAACGCGGCCGTAATAGTCAGGCATAGCATTATCCGCGCCTGCATGGGGATATTCCGCCTGCTGAAGATCGTGGTAAACAGCAGCCCGGAAATCCTCATAAACGCCAGGAAGAAAAAGTCCGAATATAAAGTAATGGCGTTTATGATTTCAGCCATAGCCGATACTCCGGAGCGTATTTATCCGTTTCATCATACGCCGAGCGAGTTTAAGTAGGAAAATATCCTCTCCAAAAACTCGGTCAAGGTCGTCAGCATAAAGCCGCCAAATATGATGAGCGCCACGAAGATCGAAACGATCTTCGGCACAAAAGCGAGCGTCTGCTCGTGTATCTGCGTCGTGGCCTGCATAATAGATATGATAAGGCCGATGACGAGGCCGATAACGAGCATGGGCGCGGAGACTATCAGGATCGTATAGACCCCGTCCTGGATGACGTGAATGATTTCGGCTTGTGAAAGCATCCCTACCCACTCCAAACATCAAACTGTCAACTGTCAACTGTCAACTATCAACTAGGTTACTACCCCGTCATCCTAAAGCTGACCACCAGCGATTCGACGATCATCAGCCAGCCGTCCACGACCACGAAGATCAGTATTTTGAACGGCATAGATATGACGACCGGCGGCAGCATCATCATGCCCATGGCCATTAGCACGGAGGCCACGACCATATCTATGACAATGAACGGGATATATAGTAGAAATCCCATCCCGAAAGCGCGCTTTATCTCGCTCGTCAAAAACGCCGGGATGATCACCTCCATGCCGATCTCTTCGAGCGGCTGCGGCGTTTCGGCGCCCGAAAGCCTGACGAATACCTGTAGATCCTCCGGCCAAATCTGCCGAACCATGAAGCCTCGAAGCGGAACGATCGCGAGGTCGGCGGCTTCTTCGATATTTATTTCCCCGGCAATATACGGCTCGTAGGCGTCGACCCGTATATCCTCGAAAACCGGGCGCATGATGAAGAACGTCAAGAACAATGCAAGCGCGATGACAACCTGCGTCGGCGGCATCTGGGCCGTGCCCATGGCCTGCTTCACAAACGAAAGCACGATCACTATACGCGTAAAGCTCGTGAGCATGATAAGGATGCTCGGCAATACCGTCAGTATTGTCAGCGCGATCGTTATGTCGATCGTATCCGCCCGATCCCCGAATATGCCGTTAAACGGCGCGTTCGTCTCTTCTACGCCCTCCATGGGCGCGCATCCCGCCAAAATCAGGATTAAAACGAGCAATATCGCGCATTTTACCAATCTTTTGCGCATTGCCGCCGCTTTTTTATTCTTTGGCGGCTCGTGGGGAAAAAGCCTTTGCCCGGCTTCCGGCGCAAAGCCGCCGTAACGCCTCATTCGTCGTCACCCGGCTTTCCGTAGCGGTCATTGCGGCGGCGCGCCATTTCGGCCATATCGTCGATATTGTCGCCCTTGCGTTTCGGGCTTGGCGGGGCAGGAGAATCTTGCTCCTTTATGCTGCGCTCGTACTCCGTTTTCGCGCGTTCATAGGCGCTGCGGGGACGGCGGTACTGCGACGTCTTCGCCGACATGTTTTCCTTCATGGCGCTCATAAAGCGGCTGAAGAAGGTGTCGCCCGGCGTTGGACGCGCTTTCTCCGGCTCCTCGAGTATTTCCGCAGGCAGCGCGGCAAGCTCGTTTATTTGGCCGCCGGTAACGCCGATCAGATGCGCCTCGTCGCCCACCCTAAGAATCAGTATCTGCTTGTCGTGCGCTATGGCGATGCGGTCGACGATGTGCATCTTTTGGGAGCGCATCATGCGCACAGCCCTACCGGAGATGAAGCGGGTAACGTAATAGGCCGCGAAAATTATCGCAACCAATGCGAGCAGCATCACGACGATATTGCCCGTCCCTACGCTGGTTCCCGCTCCGATCAGCTCGGAGTAATCGGACGCAGACGCCAAAAACAAGTCCTCCCGGTTAAGTTAAAAGTTCCATGATTTTATACCTGCATCCGCATGATCTCGCTGTATGCATCGGTAATTTTGGAGCGTATCTGCGTCGTCAGCCTCAGCGTCAGCTCGGCCTTTTCGCCCGCAAGCACAGCCGTATGGAGGTCGTCTATCTCGCCGGAGAGCAGCTGCATATTCACGGCTTTGTCTGCCGAATCCGTCTGCTGCACGCCGCTCATGGCGTCGGCAAGAAACTCGCCGAAATTGCCCGTGCCCGCGTCCTTCGACGAAACCGGCTCAAGCAGGCTGTTCAGCGCGTTCAGGCTCGATAAGCCGTTGATATCGGAAATAGAAGCCATTTGATTCCTCCTTAGTATTACGAACGCCCGATTTCAAGCGCGCGGGTTCCCATCGCCTTTATGGAGTTCAACACCGTCACGTTCGCCTCGTAGGAGCGCGTCGCGTCCATCATGTCGATCATCTCGCGGGCGGTTTCGACGTTTGGCAGGCGAACATAGCCCTCCTCGTCGGCGTCCGGATGGTTCGGGTTGTAGTCGAGCTTGAACTCCGACGGGTCTTCGTATACGGCGGCTACACGCACACCGTCGCCCTCGTTAAAGGAGAGGCCTCGCGTGCTCCTGCGTTCACCGTAGGATAGCGCGTCGCCGTAGTAGCGCGAAAATGGCGCGTCCTTGCGCTCCTGCATGACGGTTACCCTACGCCGGTAAGGCACGGCGTCGGGGCCCTCGCCCTCTGTGGTGCGCGTTGTGGAAGCATTCGCGATATTCTGGGCTATAGTGTCCATGCGGAAGCGGTTCGCCGTAAGCGCCGAAGCGCTGATATCCATCGACTTGAAAAAGCTCATGGTTTACCTCCCTTCCGTAATGGCTACGCGCAGCCTAGAAAGCTCCTGCGTCGTTTTCCTGGATAGCGTATTGTAGTAGAGCTGGTTCTTGGCAAGCTCCGCCATTTCGTAGTCGATATCGACGTTGTTGCCGTCCATACGTTCTGTCGTGTTGGTTTGCTTCACGACGCTATAGCCGAGCGTATCGATATCTTGGCCGAAGTCGATATGCTTGGCGCGGGTTTTCTTGTTTTTGAAGCCTCCCGCCTCCGCTTCGAGCGCGGCCTTAAAATGCTGCTCGAATTCAACGCTTGAGGCCTTGAAATCCGGCGTATTCACGTTCGCGATGTTGTTCGCGATAACCTCCTGCCGCTTCCAAGCGGCGTCCAGGCCCTTCTGAAGATACGACGTTGTCTGAAATATTTTATCAAACAATTGTCAACCACCTCCTGACGGCGTCCATTGCCATATAGTAATTAGAAAATAGAAATTAGAAATTAGTAGTTGTCCTGATCAATCCCCAGCTCTATTTTCTACGTCCATGTCTTAACCTAAGCTCTAAGCTCTAAGTTCTAAACCTGTATCTTCTCCCCCAGCGCATACCCCGCCCGCTCCGAAACGCGCATCGCGTAGCGCTGGACATTCGGCGCAAGGCGCGAAAACTGCTCCGTATCGGCGGAGCTTTGGACGCCCAGGTTTTCGACCTTGCGCGGCCCGCAGTTGTACGCCGCCAAAGCGAGCGCAACGTCGCCGTCAAAGCGCTTGAGCATCATTCCGAGGTATCTTACGCCGCCTTCGATATTCTGTTTGGGGTCGAAGGGATCCGTAACGCCCATATCCCCCGCCGTCCCCGGCATAAGCTGCATTAGGCCCATCGCGCCCGCGCTCGAAACCGCGCCCGGCCTGAAGTTCGATTCGGACTTCATTACGCTTTTGACCAAATTGGAGTCGACGCCGTATTTGGCGGACATATCCGTAATCAGGCCGTCGTATTCGGACGGATCGAGTATCGTGGGGGCGCTGGCGCGCGCGGCGTAGCTTTCGCCGGCCGGCTCCGCCTTTTCGCTCTTTTCGGGCGCTTCCGGCGCGCGGTAGCGGATAAACGCGGGTTCGCTTTTAACTGCGTTTTGATAGAACGTACCGAAGCCGCGCGATGAAATATTCGCGCGCTTAGAATCGATCAGGCCCTTGGCCATCGCCTGCTTGGATTCGATAAGGCCCTGTACGTCGATCATGTGTCCCTCCGTGTCGTTTTGTGTAGATACATGCATCTTACCATTATAGCGCAAATTAGGAAAAATGGAGCAAATAAAATTACGGTTTGCAATATTTTTATATTTTAGATAAATAGGAGAGCAATACGCCCGGAATATTCTCCAGCCGATCCTGATGGGCAACTGCGCCCATCATGTACGCCTCCTTCGGCATGCCGTATACGACGCAGGTCGCTTCGTCCTGCCCGATCGTAAAGCAGCCGTTCCTGCGGATTTTCAGCAGCCCCGCCGCTCCGTCGCGCCCCATACCCGTTAAGATTATGCCTACGGCGTCTTTACCTGCGCACGCCGCGACGGAATCGAACATCACGTCCACCGACGGGCAATGCCCCGAAACCTTTGGCCCTGAAAAGCAGGATACAAAGTAGCGCCCATTTTTCTTGACAAGCCTAAGGTGCTGGTCGCCCGGGGCGATATAGGCCGTGCCCGGCATAGCTGGCTGCTCGTTTTGCGCCTCGACAACGCGCATAGCGCAAGAGTTGTCGAGCCTCTCAGCGAAGATACGCGAAAACATCGGCGGTATGTGCTGAGTAATAATCATTGGCGGTATGTTCGCAGGCAGCTGCATCAAAACGTTTGCCGTCGCCTCCGTGCCGCCGACGGACGCGCCAAGCGCGATTATACCTGTGAATCGGGTGGAAAACGGCCTGCCGGGTATCCAAAGCGGCCTGGGAGGCGCGACCGCCGCAGGCGCGGACGCCGATACCTGGCGCAGCTTGTTCGTAAGCTCGTTTATAAAGCTCCTCGGCGCAAGCTCGGCCCCGCGGGGGCGCAAAACCGTCTCGGCGGCTCCCGCCGCGCGCAGCTCCCGCGTAAAAGCGGGCTCGACGCAAATCGCGATTACGGGCATCTTTTGCGACAGAAACCGCACGGCGTCGATAACATACTGCGCCGGCATCTTTGTAAAGCCGATTACGGCGGCGCCGAGCTCTATCATCTTCACGCGCGAGTACGCGTCGGAAATGCTGCCCGTGGATGCGGCAACCTCGACCCCGCCGCCCGTTAGCGCGCTCGAAATCTCTTTTATGAATTGGGGATCGTCGTCGGCCAGAATTACCCGAACCATTTACTTCGTCCCCTTTCGGTATATAGCGGGCTTCACGTATTCGAAGCGCGTCCGCTGGTTTGCAAGCGTTTCGGACAGCCCGATGAATAGGTATCCGCCCGGCGCGAGCGCGTCGTAATAGCGCTCTGCTAAATTCGCGCGCGTCTGGGCGTTAAAATATATCATAACATTGCGGCAAAAGATTATATGGAATTGTTTTTTAAACGGAAACGGCTCCATGAGATTAAAAACGCCGAAATGTACGCTTTTGGCGAGATCGGGCTTAACCTGGTATTCCTCGCTGGATAGCTTTTTGAAGTATTTCAGCTTCATTTCCGACGAAAGGTTGGATAGCTTGTCGGCCGGGTATACGGCCCTCTTCGCCTCGGCAAGCACCTTTTGGGAAATATCCGTCGCCAAGACGGTAAGATCCCATTCGCTTTTCTTTATGCCAAAGTACTC
>DBDD01000132.1:9503-13950 GCA_002293365.1 Christensenella sp. UBA941
TAGTGCTTATCCTCGCGCATAAAATAGGTATAATTCGTTGTCAGCCGCGAAACCAATAGCGTTATAGCCTCGCCGGTTTTGTCCTGTTCTACGTAGTCGGTAAACTCCTCGAAGCTTTGGAAGCCGCGCTTGGTTAAAATCGCGTGCAGGCGCCCCTCTACAAGGGATATCTTCCCTTCTAGGTTTATGCCGTAGTTCTTGAGCATGAAGCCCTTGAGTCTCTGATAATCGGCGTCTGTTATCTGCATACTTCACCTCGACGAGTAATGACAAAGGGAACGCATAATATCCCGATAGAATATCATAACACGCCAAACGCAAAGTATCAAATATTTCCTTTACAAGAAAAGGTCGACCAAAAGCCCTCGAATATCGTCCACCTTATGCAAAACCTCGATCTCGTCCTTCTGTTCTTTTAAAAGCTCGCTGGTAAGCTCGTCAAGCTTGGCGTTGACTTTGTTTATCGTCGCGAATACGCGATGGCGGCCCCTGGCGTCGAAGCTCCCCGCCTTTGAAAACTCGAAGCCATTGGAAACGGTTTCGTTCATCAGCTCCTGTATCATGCCCCTGTAGCGCTGTAACTCGGTTACGTCGGCCTTTTTGGCGACGATATCGCCTTGCTTGAAGATAGCCTCGCACATCCTTTGGATCTTCTCGGTATGGGCGTTTTGATTCATGTCGGTTAGCGTGCGCGAAAACATGCGCGAGGCGTCCTGAATTTGGCGCTTATCGTCCGGGCTACGCGCGCCGTGCGCTTCGGGCAGCATGGCGTTTACGTCGCGTATTTTCATGGATGTTTTCCTCCTCGTGACAGAAAAATAGGGTTTTAAGCGGTTCGTTGCTTCCCTGCTTAAAACCCATGTTGTTTTGTTTTATCCGATCTCATGTAGGGGCGAACTGTGTTCGCCCGCGACATTCACGTACGTTTTAGTTAATCACGGGCGAACACAGTTCGCCCCTACAGGTTACGAAGTATAGCATCTATTTCTTCTTGTCGAAATATATCCCGTCGCCGATAACCGGCGCGGGGCGGTAGGCGTTCTCGTTGCGGATGCCTTGCCGGATGGCGCGCAGATCGTTGCGTATCGCGCCGAGCTTTTTTTCGGCTAAGCTGGAATTCTTTTTATCTGTTTCGATTATCTCGCCTATGATCTTTTTAATTTCGCCATTCACCTGGCCGACGCGCTCGACGTTCGCAAGCGTGCCTTTATCGGCTTGCTCGGCCTTTGGGAGCTCCGGCTTAAGCCCAAAGGCGGCTTCGGCGGCCAGCGCGTCCAGCTTTTCTATATGGTCTATGGCCTCCTGGCGCTCTTCAAGATTGCGCTGAAGCGGCTCGATTTCGTCTTTTTCCAAGGCTTTTTCCTGTTCTCTTGTCAGCGCGAGTATCGTTTGGGCCCAGACAAGCTTTTCTTCGAGAATGGCGATAAGCGTTTGCTGGGGTTGCGTAACAGTTTTATTCATCGCTCAATCCAAAATTCGCGGCTCTTGTTTGCTTAACGACTTCTACCCATGCTCCGCGCAAATCGTCGAGCATCTCGATGATCGGATCGACTTGATTTATATCTTTAGATATATTCATGTCGATAATGGCGCGTTGGATAAACTCGTAGAGGTTCAGCAGCTCCCGCGCAATATCGTAGTTGAAATCAAGGCCCATAACCAGCTCCGTAATGATATCCTGGGCGCGCTGGAACGCGTTGTTCGCGCCCTCGATATTCTTCTCGCCGATATGGATCTTCGCGAGCTTTAGCTGCTTTATGCACCCTTCGTACAACATAACGACGAGCTCTGTCGGGCTGGCCGTGAGCACGCCTTGCTGTCTGTACTGCGCGTATGGGTTAGTCGCCATGCGTGCGCGTTCTCCTTTCAGGGTTTAGAGGCGTAATAACATTTGGCTTTTCGAATTACAGCCGAATTAATACTAATTCATGTGGGGGCGAACTGCGTTCGCCCGTAATAAACCTGTAGGGACACGATATATCGTGTCCGTGATTCCCCATCCGCGTTTTGTTTGGTCACGGACGCCATATATGGCGTCCCTACACGTTTTGGGTCACGGGCGAACGCAGTTCGCCCCTACAGATAGCATAATTTCTTTACAGGAGTCTTAGCCGCCGAACTGCTGGGCAAACCAGTTGCCCTGTGACTGTAGCTTGGAAAGCGCGGTTTCCATAGCGGCGTATTTTTTGTAGAGCGCTTCTTCCTGCGCTGTCATCCGCTCTTTCATGCTTTCCATTCTGTCGTCGAGCTTGTCGATCTCGTAGTCGAGCGCGGCGGACTGGATCTCGGACGACTCGTTCCTGTAGCCGTTCGCCAGCTTGATGAGCCTGTTGCCAAGGCCCGCGGACGCCATAGAATCGTCCTTCAAGGCGGTTCCGCCCATGAACATCTGGGCTACCCGGTCGGGATTCTCTTCGAGCGCCTTGCGCAGCTTCTCCTCGTCGATCTGTATGTCGGACTGCGTACCCATATACACGCCGTCGACCACGCTCGCGCCCGGCGCGATGCCGATCTCGGCCATCGAAAGCCCCGTGCCCTCGATTTCCTGGAAAAAGGCGTTGCGCATGTTGTTAAGGAGGCCGCTGAGATTGGAATCCCTATAGAGAAGGCCCTTCTTGGATTCGGTGTCCCACTTTTCGATTTGGGACTCGCTAAGCGAGTCGCGCTCCTCGTCGGTAAGCGGCGAATAATCCGAATTCGGCTTTTCCTCGAGCATGGACGTCAGCGAAAGGACGAGCTTGTTGTACCCTTCGACGAAGCCCTTGATCATATCGACCGCTTTGTCGGTATCGCGGGAAACCTCGAACGTTATGCCCTCGCTCGTAGCGTCTTCCGGATTCAGAATTTTGCCTCTGTCGGCTTCGAGCTCCTCGTTGAACGTCTTATTTAGCTTGTAGCTTATGCCGTCGACGGTGAAGCTGTTGCTGGAGCGCGTAACCTCGTAGCCGTCGATGATGGCCTTCGCGTCTTTGCCGAACTCGGAAATCGCGGCGCGGTATTTGCCGTCGACCGCGTCGGTCATGCCGTCGAATTTCATCGCTTCAAGAAGCCCGCCGGTATCGCTGACGCGAAGCTGAGAGCCGGTACCCGTGGTATTGCTCGTGAATGTGAATTGATCCGAAAGCTGGCTGTAGCCCATGGTCACGCCCGCCGCGGACGAATTGACCCTGTTGATCAGGCTTTGAAGCGTATCGTTGACGCCGTACTCGATTTCAACGTCGTTGATAGTCAGCGTGCCCTTGTAGATGGCATTGCCGTTTTCGTCAACAGCGCCTTGATTGTTCGGGGTAAACAGATTCAGGCCCTGCAGGGCGCCTTCGTCTTGAAGCTCGCCGAGCGTCTTGCCGGTAGACGAGATGGCGTGGCCCTCGTCGCCGGTAATCTTGCCGCCCGTCATCTTCGCGCCGGTCGCAAGCTGCGTAACGGCGTCGAGCGTATGCTTGCCCGCTATGGCGCTCGTGCCGGCAGATATCGTCGCGCGGTTTTTCGTATCGTCGCTCTCGACTTTATAGCCCTTGTAGTTCATCGCGGAGAGGATATTCTTGCTCGCGTTCGACATGGACATGAACTCGTTGCGAAAATCCTGAATCTGTTTGTTCACATCACGGAGCTGGTCGCGTTTCCACTCCTTTTGCGTCATTGATCTGAATTGTTTGTCAACCTTCATTTGCTCGACCTTCATTATGGAACTGATGATCGAGTCGGTATCCAAGCCCGAATTCATGCTAGTTACACGTAGCCTGTTCAGGCCATAGATACTGTCTAAGCTTGAGCTGGACATAAAATCACTTCCTCCTTAAAGTTTCATTTATAATTTTTGGTTCGCACACAGGCCCTCCGGCCCATGCCGAAACACCCACTCATGTATGTTATCGTCCTATCGCGTGAATTCTTAATACGTTTCGTGATCTTTTACAAAATAAATGATAGTTTAGTTCGCTTTTCTCTCGCTCTTCTTCGCCGGCAGCCTCTGGCACAGCGTTGCGAGCAGCGCGTCGAGCTCCTCGCCCGCGTATTGGCGCAGCGCGTACTTAACCGTTACGTTTACGTCGAAGGCCGCGCGCAGCTCCTTGGCGACGTGCCTCGATATCCTCTCGACGACCGTGCGGGCGCTTTCTTTTGTAATCTCGGCGAGCAAAACGGCGTACCTGTCGTCGTCGATATAGCCCAGGATATCGATCGCGCGCAAAAGCTTGCTGAAGGTATGCCCGGCTTGGGCAGTAACGCTGTTCGCGGCGAGGCCGTCCGGGACGGCGATATGCATAACGGCTACGGCGAAGGGGCGGCGGTAGCGCTTGAAGCGGTATTGCTCCTGCGCGGCGCGCTCCATGAAGCCCTTGCGGTTCAGAATGCCGCGCGCGGCGTCGCCTGCGTCCTTCTGGCGCTTATGGAAGCGAAATACGCCCGCTTCGTCCTTTGAATTCGCCATATTGCGGAATTGATCCAC
>DBDD01000203.1:0-4400 GCA_002293365.1 Christensenella sp. UBA941
GCGCCGCCCACGACGGGCGTACCGGCAGAAAGCCCCGTAAGCGCCGCCGCTTGATCCGTTATATAGCCGGTAACCTCGCAGGATTCGTACATATCCGCCATGAATTCGCGCGGTATATCGAGCTTGTCGAGGACTTCTTGGCTCCACTGCCGCTTCGGCACGTCCAATAGGTTCATGCCCGACGCGTCGCTGACCTCCGTCGCGAACACACCGCAAAGCTTATAGCGAAGATAGTCCTTCGGCAAAAGTATATGCCGCGCCTTCGCGTATATTTTGGGCTCGTGCTTGCGCACCCAGAGGATTTTGCCCGCCGTGAAGCCCGTAAGCGCCGGGTTCGCCGTAATCTCGATCAGCCTTTTTGCGCCGATCGTCCCGGTTATCTCGGCGCATTCATTCGCCGTGCGCCCGTCGCACCATATGATGGAATTGCGCAGCACCTCGCCGTATTCATCGAGCAGCACCAGTCCGTGCATCTGGCCGGAAATCCCTATGCCCGCCACGTCGGCGGCGTTGATTTTGGATTCCGCAAGCACGCTTTTCAAGGTTGAAACACACGCGGACCACCAATCGTTCGGATCCTGCTCCGCCCAGCCGTTTTGTATTTGCAAAAGCGGATACTCGACGGTTGCAGAGGCTACGGCCTCGCCGTTTTCGCCGAATAAGACCGTCTTGGTACTCGACGTGCCCAAGTCGATACCTATTAAGTACTTCAATTACGCCGCCTGCTTTCTGCTTTTTGATAATACGTCGAAGATAACCGCGGCCAATAGCACAAGGCCCTTGATAACGTCTTGGAGGCTGGCGTTCGTGCCCATAATTGACATGCCCATGTTCAAAACGCCGAAGAAAATCGCGCCGATAACAGCGCCGCCGACGGTACCTATTCCGCCGTAGGCCGACGCGCCTCCGACGAAGCACGAGCCGATGGCGTCCATCTCGTAGCCCGTACCGGCAACGGTACTCGCCTGGTTAAAGCGCGCGACGCTTACCATAGCCGCTATGCCCGCCAAAAAGCCCATGTTGGTATACGCGAAAAACATCATCTTTTTCGTGTTTACGCCCGAAAGCCGCGCGGCCTTTTCGTTGCCGCCCATAGCGTAGAGGTACCGCCCGGGAACCGTATTTTGCGTATAATAGGTATAGATAAAAACTACCGCGCCCAATAGTACCAAGAGCACGGGTATGCCCTTGTTCTGGCCCAAGCGCCACGCCACAAACAGGATAATCGCGCAGATAACGATCGTTTTCACGAGCATCAGCGGCAAGCTTTCCATAGCGTAGCCCTTGCGCTTTTTGCTTAAGCGGGACATGATCTTGGTCACAATCAGCAGCGCGCATATCGCGACGCCGATAATTAGCGAAACGCCAAGAATTGCGCCGGGATCCGTTGTGTTGGGAATGAAGCTGTTAAATAGATTTATAAATTCCTCCGGGTACGGCGATATGCCCTTGCTGTCCATCAAGACGAGCGCCAGGCCCCTGTATACAAGCATGCCCGCGAGCGTCGTCACAAAGGGAGGAATGCGCACGTAGGCGATCCAGAACGCCTGCCAAGCGCCTAAAAGTGTGGCGATCATCAGGCATAGCAGGATTGAGAGGTATGGGTTCCAATGCCAATTGACCATCATGAAGCCCGAAAACGCGCCCACGAGAATAACGATACTGCCGACGGAAAGGTCGATGTTGCCGCCCGTAAGGATGCACATCAGCATGCCTGTCGCCAATATGACGACGTAGCCGTTTTGGCGGATGAGGTTCGTCAGGTTCGCCGGCTGCAACAGCGAGCCGTTGCCGAGGAACAGCGGCGTGGAGTTTTTCAGCGAGATCAGCACCTCGAAGAACAGCAAAACCAACACCAAAACGACGAGCATGGCGTTCTTTGATAAAAATTTCGTTACCCTATTCATACTGTAACTACGCTCCTTTGCTGGATTGCAGGATTGCGGCCATTATCACTTCCTGGCTCGCCTCTTCGCGGCTTAGCTCTCCCACGATCTTGCCTTCGTTCATGATATAAATGCGGTCGCACATGCCCAATAGCTCCGGCATATCGCTCGATATGAGCAGCACGGACTTTTCCTGAGCCACAAGCTCGTTTATGATGTTGTAGATTTCGTACTTTGCGCCGACGTCGATGCCGCGCGTCGGCTCGTCGAGTATTAATATATCCGGCTCGGCGAACATCCACTTCGCGAGCAGCAGCTTTTGCTGGTTCCCCCCGGAAAGATTGTCGGCGTGCTGTTCGATACTCGCCGCCTTTACGCCCAGGCGCTCTTTATATTCGCCGCCGAAGCGCACCTCTTGGTCTTTGTCTATTATCCACCCGAACCGGCTCGTCCTTTGAAGGTTCGCCAGCGTCGTATTTACGCGCAGCGTTTGGGATAAAACGAGGCCGTCATTCTTCCTGTCTTCCGTAACGTACGCAAGCTTATTGGCAATAGCGCTCCTGATGCTTTTCAGCTGAATCGGCTTGCCGTTTAAGAATAGCTCGCCCGAAATATCCGCGCCGTAGCTGCCGCCGAATACGCTCATCGCCAGCTCGGTGCGCCCCGCGCCCATAAGGCCGCTGATCCCGACGACCTCGCCCTTGCGCACGCTGATATTGACCTTATCGCATACCTTGCGCCCTATATAGAGAGGATGGTATACCGTCCAATCCTTGACTTCGAGCGTAACCCCGCCGATATTCGATTCGCGCTTGGGGTAGCGGTCGCTGATTTCGCGCCCGACCATGCCCTTTATGATGCGCGGCTCTGTGATATCGTCTCTGCCCTTGACGAGCGTTTCAATCGTCGCGCCGTCGCGCAGTATTGTGATGCTGTCGGCGACCTGCTCGACTTCGTGCAGCTTATGTGAAATGAGTATGGACGTCATGCCCTCGGATTTGAATTTCAGCAGCAGTTTCAATAAGTTCTGTGAATCGTCTTCGTTTAAAGAGGCCGTCGGCTCGTCGAGGATAAGCAAACGCACGTTTTTCGCGAGCGCCTTCGCGATTTCGACCAATTGCTGCTTGCCGACGCCGATATCCTTGATAAGCGTATGCGGCGATTCGCTAAGCCCCACGATCTTTAAATACTCCGCCGCCTTGTTGTATGTCGCGTCCCAATTTATCCGAGCGGCGCCGCCTTGCTCGTTGCCGAGGAACATGTTTTCGCCTATCGTCATGTATGGCACGAGCGCAAGCTCCTGGTGGATGATGACTATGCCCTTCTTTTCGCTGTCCTTGATCCTTCCGAAGCGGCAAGCTTCGCCTTCGTAGAATATCTCGCCTTCATACGAGCCGAAGGGATATATTCCGCTCAAAACATTCATTAAGGTCGATTTCCCCGCGCCGTTTTCGCCGACGAGCGCGTGAATCTCCCCGGGCAATACGCTGAATGTGACGTTATCGAGCGCCTTTGCCCCGGGGAATAGCTTTGTGATGCCTTCCATGCGTAACAACGGTTCGCCCATATTGGTTATCCCCCCTAATAGAAATTAGGAACTAGAAATTAGAAATTAGTATCGGCTGCGGCCGGACTATCCGAACAGTAAGCCTCTCATGACGCATTTCGGCGTCATGAGAGGCTATGGCTCATTCAAATTGTCAAGCTGCGCCTATTGGAGATCGGCCTCGGTGTAGTATTCGGAGCCAATCAGGACTTCGCGCCAATTGTCTCTCGTGGCCAAAGTCAGCTCGTTATGCATCGTGGGAACGTCCTTTACGTCATTGGGGTAGGACGTATTGGTCGTCGGCGTGCCGCCGGACTTGAGCGCGTTGCACATATCCACGATACACGCGGCCAGTATGCGCGTATCCTTAAGGATCGACATGGCCTGTGTGCCCGCCATCATATTCTTAACCGAAACGATATCGCAGTCCTGACCGGTGACGATCGGGATGTTATCGGCCGTGTAGCCCGCGTTTATTAGCGCGTTGACCACGCCCTGGGCCGTGGAGTCGTTGTTGCACATGACGGCGTCGAGCTTCGTGCCGTTCGGGCCGTAGCCGTTGGCGGTTATTAGGGTTTCCATGCGGGACTGGGCGTTTTCCGGGCTCCAGTCAACAGTCGCCGCCTGCTGGATATCCGTCTGGCCGGAGGGGCATACCAGTACGCCGCTATCGAGATAGGGCTGCAAAATGTCCATAGCGCCGCCGAAGAAGTAGTTGATGTTGTTGTCGCCCGGGTCGCCCGTGAAGAATTCGATATTGAACGGGCCGGAGGCGTTCGCCAGGTCGAGCGTATCCGCGATATACTGGCCCTGGTAGTTGCCGACGCCGGTATTGTCGAACGTGGCGTAGTAGTCGACGTTGGGCGTGTTCATGATAAGGCGGTCGTAGGCTATGGAGTAGATGCCCTGCGCCTTCGCTTCGGCGAGCACTTCCGTTAAGGAGCCGCCGTCGATCGCCGCGATAACCA
>DBDD01000203.1:4449-4577 GCA_002293365.1 Christensenella sp. UBA941
TAGCCGGCCGCCTCAAGCTGGGCTTTCAGGTACGCGCCGTCTTCGTTCCAGCGCTGGAGGCTCTGCGTCGGCATCGATACGCCAACCTTATCAATTGTGGGAGCCGCGGGGGCCGCGGGGGCCGCTGG
>DBDD01000026.1 GCA_002293365.1 Christensenella sp. UBA941
GAGACAAGCTCTGCCCCTACAAGGTTTCGATAAAATCGAAGTCATTCCACCAATTCCCCGCGCATACCATCTGGCTCCAGCGCTAGCCGTACCTTCACGATTCCTTCGCCGGAATAGCTCGGTACGCGCGTATATAGGTACGAGTCCGTATGCCCAAAGGCGTCGCCGTTTGCGTGCGTCTCGATTAAGATATCGCGAATTTGGCCCTCGGAAGCGGCCATGTAGTCCTTTTCAAGCTCCTTGCCGATTTGAATGAGCTCCTTTGCGCGGTTTTGGCGTACGCGCATGGGTAATTGTATCATCTTCGCGGCCAAAGTGCCATCGCGCTTTGAATACGGAAACACGTGTATGCGCGCAAGTTTCGCTTCCCGCAAAAACGCCTTCGTCTCTTCGTGCTCCGATTCCGTTTCCTCCGGAAAGCCAGCGATTATGTCCGTCGTTATCGCCGCGCCGGGAATAGCTTTCCTCATGGCTTCTATCCGTGCTAAATATTCATCGGGCGTATACCGCCGCCTCATGCGATTCAACACGCCTTTACTCCCGGATTGGAGCGATACGTGAAAATGCGCGCATACATTTGGCAGCTCCGCTAGGCCTCGTATGAATTCGTCCGTCAAAAGCATGGGTTCCAATGAGCCAAGCCGTACCCTTGGAACGAATTCGCAAGCTGCGCGCACGGCGCCGAGCAAATCAGCTCCAATATCGCGGCCATATGACGCAAGGTGTATCCCCGTAAGCACGATTTCCAAATACCCTTCGTCCGCAAGGGCTTTTGCCCTTCTTCGAACGTCGTCCAGCGGGCGGCTTCGCGGCTTTCCGCGCGTATATGGGATTATGCAATATGCACAAAAGCGGTCGCAGCCGTCTTGAATCTTTAAGTTTACACGGGTCTTGCCCTCGGCGGCGCGCGCTTCATCAGCATCGAATTCGCTTGGCAATGCGGCAACGGCGTCTAGCGCCCCCTCTTCCCTCGCCCGTTCAATTAGTTGGGCTATTTCGCCAACAGACCCAGGCCCAAGCGCAAGATCGACGCCCAAGCGCAGAAGCTCTTCGGGCGCGCGCTGAGCGTAGCAGCCCGCCGCGACTATAAGCGCACCGGGATTCTCCGCCTTTGCGCGGGATAGCGCCTGACGGGACTTGCGGTCGCTCATGTTCGTAACGGTACATGTATTGACAATGATCACATCCGGCGTTTCGCTTTCACCAGTTGCTTCGTAACCTGCCTTGATGAGTTCCGCGAGCATGGCCTGTGTATCAGCCTGGTTCGCCTTGCAGCCGAGCGTCGTCGCCGCGACCTTTAACGCCATTGCATCTCCCCCGCCTCGTACATAAGCGCGCTTAAAACGCATAGCCCCGCCGTCTCCGTGCGCAGTATGCGCGGCCCGAGCGAGAGTATTTTGCCGCCAATGTCCGCAAGCGCCTTCGCCTCGTCCGGCTCCATGCCGCCCTCCGGGCCTATGACGACGCCGGCGCGAGATATATTCTCCAATGCGCCGCGCAGTATATCCTTAAAGCCCGGCGACTTCGCTTCTTCATACGGAACAAGCAAAAGCTCATCAACAGCCATGCGCTCCTTTGCCGCATCAAGCGTAACGGGCTGCGCGACTTCCGGCACGATCAGCCGCCCGGACTGCATCGCAGCTTCTTTAGCAATACGCCGCCAGCGCGTAAGCTTCTTTGTATCGCTATACTCCGCGACGCAGCGCGCCATGATAAGCGGACATATCGCGTGAACGCCCAACTCGACGCATTTCTGTATGACCGTCTCCATCTTAGCCGCCTTCGGCAGCGCTTGATAGAGCGTAACCTTCAGCATGGGTTCCGGTGCGGTTTGGAGCGGCTCCTTGAAGCAAAGCAATAATTCAGACTTAGAAACACTCTCAACAAGCGCCAAATACGCCGTGCCGTTTGAGACAGCGGCGACTTCCTCGCCTATTCTAAGGCGCAGCGCGCGCGCGTGAATGAAATCCTCGCCCGAAAGCGTCGCCGTTTTGCCGTCCTTCGACTCTACGAAAAAATGATGCAGGTTTGATGTCCTCCTCTTTACACGTCTATCTGTATGCTTTCCCGGCTGCGCCGGGAAAGCATATTATTATTTTTGATATTCCGAAGGGGCTTCGCCCCTTCGGAATATCTATGATTACATTTTATATATTTTAACACATTTTCAGCAATCGCATATAAAACTGCGCGGTTCGCTCGATCTTTATCACAGGTATGCATTCGTCGTTGCCGTGAATGCTCTCGCGCTCCTCCTTCGTCAGCGCCATCGCCGAAAACCGGTAAACATGGTCGCTTATAGCCGGATAATGCCTCGAATCGCTGCACGCGAGCATCAAGTATGGCGAAACAACCGCCTCGGGCCATGTCTGCCTAACGGCGCGAGCAAGGCGCTCCCAGGCTTCCCCTGTAGAGGGCGATACGGGCGAAGGCGCCATGCCATAAAGCTGTTCGAATGTAACGCCCTCTTCCCGCGCGGTCTTTTTCAGGCGCGCTATGGCCGATTCGGGCATATCGCCGCCGATAAGGCGTAAATTCGCGCCGACCGACGCGCTGGTTGGCAGAACGTTTTGCGCTTTGCTCGCGGACATCGTCGTAAACGCGCAGGTCGTCCGAACCAACGCGTTCAACTCACCCCCGCGCCTCTTGCATAAGGCGTTTAGCAGCGGAAAGAAGCACCACAGGTTCGCGAATATCATCCTATAAGTGAAGGTTGAATGGCGGCCGAGCGTATCGAACATGCGCGCGGCGGGCTCTGACAAGCGGCCCGGAAATGGCTTAGCTTCGATCCGGGTAATAGCTTTTGCAAGTATGCCCACCGGCGTCCTCCTATGCGGCGCGGAAGCGTGCCCTCC
The DNA here is from genome assembly GCA_002293365.1 of Christensenella sp. UBA941. Taxonomy (GTDB): domain Bacteria; phylum Bacillota; class Clostridia; order Christensenellales; family UBA941; genus UBA941. The sequence continues at coordinate 2,856 of DBDD01000026.1, forward strand.
GGCGCTTTTTACCGATAGGCGTACGTCCATTAATCCTTTTTCGGCGACGCCGATCAGCGCGCTGGATCTGTTTACGCCGGGAAAGATATTTTCAACCACCGCGCCGCCTTCGTCCAGCACGAACGCCGGCTTGATATTTCGCCTGGCAAGCTCTTTTACGATAGCTGGAGCGGAAGGGCCCATAGTCTCTTCGTCGCCTGAAAACGCGAAATAAACGTCATTTTTGGGGACAAAGCCCTCTTTCAAAAGCGCTTCCGCCGCTTCCAAAATGCCGCACAGCGTCACCTTCGTATCCAGCGTTCCACGCCCCCAGAGTATGTCATTTTCGATTATACCCGAAAACGGCGGGCGCGACCACNNGGGACGACGTCGTAATGCGACATCAGCACAGTAGGATTATCGGAGCTGCTCCCCTTCCATAGGTATAGCAGCCCGCTCGGCCCTATTTCCTCGCATGTTATCGCTAAATGCCTATGTACAGTCGGATAAAGCTCCGGCAA
>DBDD01000108.1:0-410 GCA_002293365.1 Christensenella sp. UBA941
GGGCTGCTGGTGCTGTTCTTTGTGGTTGGCGTGATGAAATCCCTCGGAAGCTTCGCGGAGTTGAAGCGACCCGAGGTGGCGGTAAAGGTGTTCGTGCGCTTTGCCTGCGCAAAGGCGGCGGTCACGTATGGCTTACAATTGATGCTGGCGCTGTTCTCCATCGTACAGGGGCTTGTATCACGGATTATGTCGGCGGCGGGATTTGCGGGAGCGCAGAATACCATATTGCCGGAGGGCATCAAGACCGCGATTGAGAACGTCGGCTTCTTTGAGAGCATCCCGCTTTGGGCGGTGACGCTGCTGGGCGGCCTGTTCATCACGGTATTGAGCTTCATCATGATTATGTCCGTCTATGGCCGCTTTTTTAAGCTCTATATGTACACGGCCATCGCGCCCGTTCCGCTTGCGTC
>DBDD01000108.1:431-5336 GCA_002293365.1 Christensenella sp. UBA941
TGGAGGGCGCAATCGTGGTGCTGGCCTGCATCATCTTTTCCTTGTTCGCATCCACCCCGCCCGTGGTTGACCCTAGCGCGGCGGCGGTGACGCAGGTTTGGAGCTATGTAGGCGAGCTCATTTTCAACATGCTCGTACTGGTCGGCGCGGTGAAGATGGCCGACAGGCTGGTGCGTGAGATGTTGGGTTTATAGCGATTGGAGGTATCGAATTGGAAGTTAAGATAAACAAGGAAATCCGCAACTATACCGAAAGCATGTTTTTCGGGTTATCGCTGCGGCAATGCATATTCTCGGTTCTTGCCCTCGGCGTAGCCGTTGGCATTTTCTTTGGCCTGCGCGACTATTTAGGCACGGAAACCGTGTCATGGATATGCGTGATGGGCGCTGCGCCCTTCGCCGCGATGGGCTTCATCACCTATCATGGCATGAGCGCGGAGCAATTCGCGTGGGCGTGGATTAAGTCAGAGTTTCTCATGCCCAAGCGCCTGATGTTCAAGAACGAGAATATTTACTATGAAGCGGTGCGCCCGCTTCTTGAAAATCCGAAGAAGGAGGGCAAGAGGTGTGCCTAAAACATTGCAAACATGGACGAAGGAAAACAAGGAGCGCTTCATCGTGCCGAAAGGCGTCCAAGATATAATTCCCGTCCACACGATATACGAGGACGGGATTTTTATTATCACAAAGGGCGTCCTCGGCGGGAGCAAGTACAGCAAGACCTTCAAGTTTACCGACATTAACTACGCCGTCGCTTCCCGCGAGGACAAGGAGAGTATGTTCCTCGACTATTCCGAATTGCTCAATTCCCTCGATTCCGGCGCGACGGCGAAGATCACCATCCGGGCACGGCGGCTCAGCAAGGCCGATTATGAGGCGAACATCCTCATCCCCCTTATCGAAGATAGGCTTGATAAGTACCGCAAGGAGCTTAACGCCATGCTGCTGAAAAAGGTGATGGAGTCTAACGCCATTGTCCTCGATAAGCTGATTACCATTACGGTGTGCAAAAAGAATATCGAGGAAGCGCGAGCGTATTTCACCCGCGTGGGCGCGGACTTGACGGCGCACTTCTCGCATCTCGGCTCCAAATGCGTGGAACTCGACGCAAACGAGCGTCTGAAAATCCTCCACGACTTCTATCGTCCCGGCGAGGAAAGCAGCTTCCACTTCGATATGAAAGCGGCCATGCGGCGCGGTCACGGCTTCAAGGACTATATCTGCCCCGACAGCATGGAGTTTGACAAGAGCTTTTTCAAGGTAGGCGAACGGTTCGGGCGAACACTGTTCCTAAAGGAGTACGCATCCTATATCAAGGATACCATGATTACAGAGCTGACCGAGCTAAACCAAAACATGATGCTTTCCATCGACATCCGGCCCGTCACGATGGACGAAGCGGTGCGCGAGGTTGAAAAGCGTGTACTCGGCGTGGAAACCAATATCACGAACTGGCAGCGGCGGCAGAACAGCAATAACAATTTCAGCGCCATCGTGCCGTATGATTTGGAGCAGCAGCGGCAGGAGAGCCGCGAGTTTCTCAACGATATAACCAGCCGTGACCAGCGTATGATATTCGCCACCGTGACCATCGCGCACACGGCGGCAACCAAGGAGCAGCTTGACGCGGACACGGAATCCCTGCTGTCCACGGCGCGAAAGCACCTGTGCCAGATCGCCCCGCTGAATTTTCAGCAGCTTGACGGCTTGAACACCGTCCTGCCCTTCGGCCATACCAAGGTGATGGCGATACGCACGCTCACCACGGAGAGTCTTGCTGTCCTCATGCCCTTCAAGGTTCAGGAGGTCATGGACAAGGGCGGCATCTACTATGGGCAGAACGCCATATCCAACAATCTCATTATGTGCCTGAAGGAACACTTGCTCAATTACTCAGCGTTCCGGCTGGGCGTACCCGGCAGCGGGAAATCCTTCGGCGCAAAGATGGAGCTGGTCATGATTGCACTGATGTTTCCCGACGATGATATTCTTGTATGCGACCCGGAGAACGAGTTTTCCCCGCTCATTAAGGCGCTGGGCGGCGAGGTCATCCGCATCGCGCCGGGGAGCGACGATCACATCAACGCGCTCGATATGGTGGAGGGCTACGGCGAGGGCAGCGACCCGGTGATCGACAAGAGCCAGTTTGTATGCTCCCTTTTTGAGCAGCTCGATAAAAACGGGCTGATGCCGGAGGAAAAGAGCATCATAGACCGCGCTGTACGCAACATCTACAACGAGTATCAGGATGGCGGCAGGCTGCCCACGCTTGTGGCGCTGCGGGAGGAGCTCCTAGAGCAGCCGGAGCCGGAGGCCAAGCGGCTGGCGCTCAAAATGGAGCTGTTTACCAACGGTTCGCTTAACGCTTTCGCCCACAAGACCAACGTTGACCTCAATAATCGCATGATCAACTACAACATCATGGATTTGGGCTCGCAGCTTAAAACGATGGGGCTTCTGGTTATCACCGACGCTATGATCAATCGCGTCACCGATAACGGGCGCAAGGGCAAGCGAACGCATGTTATTCTCGATGAATTCCACGTCGTTTTCGAGAACGAGCATAGCGGAAACTTCTTTAACTCTGCGTGGCGGCGTTTCCGCAAAAGGAACGGGTATCCCACGGGGATTACGCAGAACGTGGAGTATCTTCTGGATTCCGTGCTGGCGAGCACCATGCTTTCTAACTCGGAGTTTATCGTCATGCACAATCAGGCAGCGAGTGACCGCGATAAGCTGGCCAAACTGCTGAATATCTCCAATGAGCAGATGAGCTATATTACCAACGCCAAGGAGGGCAGCGGGCTTATCCGTATCGGCAGCGCCTTGATGCCTTTCAAAAACGAGTTTAACCGTTCAACCGAATTGTACCGCTTGATGTCAACCAAGCCAAACGAGACTATGGTGAACTAAGAATTTAATCGAGAAAGCGCAGGCAGGCTGCGAAAAGGTCTGTCTGTGTCTTTTAAAAATGGAGGTGCCGAATGAAACGATGGTTAGCAATATCGGCGGTTATTGTGCTCACCGCCGCGCTTTTTTTCTCCGGCTACCAGCTATGGCAATACTCCGCTGACGAGCAGGAAGCCGAGGAGCAGTATGACGTTTTGGCGGAGTTAATCGCGAAGCCGCCGCCCGCAGCATCCACGCCGGAGCCAAACGGAGATGGTTCCGGCGAAGCGCCCGCGCCCGAATGGACGCCGCTTGACCAGTACGGGGCGCTGTTTGAACAAAACGCCGATATGATAGGCTGGATAACGATTGAGGGCATTGGCGTGGATTATCCCGTCATGCATACGTCCGACCGACCGGATTACTATCTCAACCACGACTTTGAGATGAAATCCAGCAAACACGGCGTTCCCTACGTTGCCGAGCACTGCTCCATCGACCCGCATAGCGATAACGTGACCATTTATGGCCATCACATGAAAAGCGGCAAGATGTTCGGCGTTCTCGCAAACTACAGCGATGACGATTACTGGCGGGAGCATCCCGTCATTCGCTTTGACACCCGTGCGGGCTTTGGAGAATATGAGATATTCGCTGTATTCAAGGTGAATCCCGACGATTTTAAGTACAATCTGTTCACCAATGCTGCTGACGCTGCGGAGTTTAACGAGTATGTTCGACGGTGCAAGGCGCTCTCTTTTTATGATACGGGCGTTACGGCGAAATACGGCGATAAACTGATTACGCTCTCTACCTGCGATAACTCGCAACGGAGCAACAGGTTTGTGGTTGTGGCGAGGAAAGAGGGAGTTGTACCTTCGCTGTCTATCAAGCTGTCCTATTCTCTGCCAATCACGCTACGAGCGTTAAGGCCAATGCGTATGCCCATGTCGCCGTTGCCTTTGGTTTGGAAGTAAATGTTAATACGGATTGTATGCTAGACCCTTCCGCAACCAAGAGATAGCCGTGTAGGATGTGCTTCACGGCTATCAGCTTATTCAATGCATCTTCTGCGGCGAATGTAGCGGCGAAAGCGAACAATGGAGTATGCGCTTAATCTGTTTCTTCGGGAGTATATCTGTGTATCAGCAAACAGCCGGTAAATAGAGACAAATATGACCGTAACACATCAAATATATTTTCTATCATACAATAGCGCGGCGTTCAGCACCACAAGCACCGACCCGGCATTATGAACCAGCGCGCCGGAGATCGGCCCCAAAATACCAAGAACGGATAGGATGATCGCCACAAAGTTTATTGCCATTGACATAGCGATGTTCGTTTTTATCAGCTTTACCGTCGCATTTGACAGCCGCTTCAAGTAGGGGATTTTGGCGATATCGTCGCCCACAAGGGCAATATCGGCGGCTTCTATCGCGATGTCGCTTCCCATGCTGCCCATCGCCACGCCGACGCTTGCGGTTTTTAAGGCGGGCGCGTCGTTCACGCCGTCGCCAATCATGCAAACATTACGCCCCGCTTTTTGCATGGCCTGTATCCGTTCGACCTTATGCTCCGGCAATAATTCGGAATGGATGTCGTTAATTCCGACTTGCGCCGCGAAAAAGTCCGCCGTCTGCGCATGGTCGCCTGTCAGCAATACCGCTTCCGTATTGGCTTCCCGAAGTTCTTGTATCATCGTTTTTGCAGAAGCGCGCAGCGTATCGGATAAAGCCGCGATCCCAATGATCGTATTTTCACGGGCAATAATGATAGTCGCTTTTCCTTGCTTGCGCAACCGCTCAAGCGCGGCTAGTTCGGTTTCGCCAGCAGTCACGCCATTGCCTTTAAGAAAGGCGCTGTTACCGCACAGCAAGCGTTTTCCGTCCATGAATGCGTAAACGCCTTTGCCGGGTATCATACGGAAACTATCGACCTCCGACAGCGCCGCGCCTTGCTCTTTCGCGTATGAAACGATGGCTTTTCCGAGGGGGTGTTCAGAGCGCGCTTCCGC
>DBDD01000060.1:0-190 GCA_002293365.1 Christensenella sp. UBA941
ACTGGGGTCCCCCCGGCCCCGGCGGCCGCCAAGCGCGCATACCGCACGGCAAGCCCAAGGATACAAAAAAGCTGCTAAGGCGGCTTTGGGGCTATCTAAAGCCCGAAATGCTTGGCTTTTCCGTCATAATGCTCATGGTCGTTATCAGCTCGATAACCACCTCTATAGGCAGCGTGCTGGTCGGCAGGAT
>DBDD01000060.1:264-398 GCA_002293365.1 Christensenella sp. UBA941
GTCGCGCAGCGCGTCGTAAAGGGTATCCGCAAGGATTTATTCGAAAGGGCGCAGCGCTTGCCGCTTTCATATTTCGACAGCCATAAGCCGGGAGATATTATGTCCCGCCTAACGAACGACGTGGACAATATCTC
>DBDD01000060.1:435-715 GCA_002293365.1 Christensenella sp. UBA941
CGACGAACGGCTATATGACGCTCGCGGCGCTCATAACCCTACCGTTGATGGCTTTCATCTCGAACGCCATAGCAAAGCGTACGCGCAAGCACTTTAGCGCGCAGCAGGCGGCGCTTGGCGATATGAACGCGCATATCGAGGAGAATATAACCGGTGCGCGCGTCGTAAAGCTATTCTGCCGCGAGAACCAGCAAATCGAGGAGTTTGGCGAAAAGAATGCCGCGCTGAAGGAAGCGGGCGCGAAGGCCCAGATATTCGCCGGCGTCATAATGCCCGTCAT
>DBDD01000060.1:758-9968 GCA_002293365.1 Christensenella sp. UBA941
GGCATCGCGTCGTTCCTGATGCTTACGCGCTCCTTCACGCGCCCCGTAAACGAGCTGGCAAGCCAGTTTTCCGCGCTTCAAGCGGCGCTTGCGGGCGCGGAGCGGGCGTTTGAGATACTGGATGAACCTGAAGAATGCCTTGGCGAGGAGCATTTGACGCAAATTACGTCCGTAGAGGGGCGCGTGCAGTTCGATAAGGTGGACTTTTCTTACGTACCAGGCAAGCCCGTATTGAGAGGAGTATCGCTCGACGCGCCGCCCGGGTCGATGATCGCGCTCGTCGGGCCGACCGGCGCGGGCAAGACTACGGTCATCAACCTGCTAACGCGCTTCTACGGCATAGATTCGGGGGAAATTAGCGTCGACAAGGCCGATATACGGGGCATTACGCGCCCGAGCCTTCGAAAGCGGCTGTCGGTCGTATTGCAGGATCCGTATCTCTTCGAGGGGACGATACGCGAAAATATCCGCTACGGGCGCTTAGACGCGACGGACGAGGAGACGGAGGCCGCCGCAAAGGCCGTGGGGATAGACGCTTTCATACGCGCGCTGCCCGAAGGCTACGATACGCACCTTACGCCCGAGGGCTCGAACGTTTCGCAAGGACAAAAGCAGCTATTGACCATCGCGCGGGCGATTATCGCAGACCCGGACGTGCTTATACTCGACGAGGCGACGAGCTCCGTCGATACGCGTACCGAGATGCAGCTCCAAAAGGCCATGCGCGCGCTGATGAAGGGCCGCACGAGCTTCGTTATCGCGCACAGGCTAAGTACTATCCGCGACGCCGACCAAATACTGTTCATTTCGGGCGGCGAGGTCGTCGAGCGCGGCGCGCACCGCGAATTGTACGAGAAAAAGGGCAGATACTACGAATTGTATCAGAACGCGTCCATTAGGGAGTGACAGTTAGTATTTAGTAATTAGTAGCTAGTAGTTAGTATCCGGCTGCGGCCGGGGAACCACCCCGCCGCCCGCAGGACTGGACGCTGTATAATAAAGCAATAATACCAAAAGGAGCTTCTATGTTAGACCTAAAGCCGGTCACGCCCAGTGCGAGGCCGCAGATTCAGCCGTTTCTCGACGAATGGGCGATTGAGCACTCGGATTCCTCGTTTGGCAGCCTCTGCATTTGGCAGGAGGGCTACGACATCCGCTACGATATCGTAGACGATGCGCTGTTCTTGCATTCGCGCGACGGGGACAAGCCTCCGATCCTTCGACCCCCGTTTACGCTGAAAAAGGGCGTAGGCATGGCTAAGGCGCTCGTTCTTGCCGAGGCGCATTTCGCCGAAATCGGGGCGAACGTGCTTTACGGCTCCGTCGCCCAAGCGCATATGGAGGCGATGGAAGCGGCTTTCCCCGGGAAGTACGTCTTTGAACCGAAGCGGGATTTCTTCGACTACGTCTACAATTCGACCGATTTGATACTGCTCTCCGGCGGGAAGTATCACGCCAAGCGCAACCATATAAGCGCGTTCCGCTCGGCAAACGCGGACGAGTTCGCGTACGAGCGCTACGATAAAGCCGCGCACTGCAAGGAATGTATGGAGATGTACGAGCTTTGGCTCTCCGGCAAGGACAAGACCTCCCCCGGACTTGAACAGGAGCGCCTCGCCGTGATTCAGGCGCTTATAAACGCGGACGAGCTGGGCCTCGTCGGCGGCGTGATCCGCGTATTCGGCAAGGTAGAGGCCTTTACCTTCGGCGAGCGCATCGCCGGCGACATGGCGATAATACACGTCGAGAAGGCGAACGGCGATATTCGCGGGCTGTATCCGTTTATAAACCAGCAGTTCGTGGAAAACGAGTTCTACGACGTACGCTGGATAAACAGGGAAGAGGACATGGGCGAGCCGGGCCTGCGCAAGGCGAAGGAATCGTACCGCCCGGCGCGGATGGTGGAAAAGATGGCGGCCAAATTAGTAGTTAGGAATTAGGAAATAGGAATTAGTAGTATGGATAATACGATAGAGGATGCTCTGCTACAAATAGAAGCTGAAAAAAAGGCGGGAACGTCGAGCTTTACTCCTATGGAAGAAGTGTTTGCTGAAATAGATAGAATAATCGAAGAAGCTAAGGCGTCCGAGACATGAGCAACCTTCGCCTCCTAACCCCCAGCGACATCCCCCAGGCGCTCCACATCTGGGACGTCTGTTTTGGCGATCCGCCGGAATTTACAAAATGGTATTTTGAAACGCGCGTAAAGCCGGGGCGCATCATGGGGCTTTTTGAGGACGAAAAACTCGTTTCCGATACGCTGATAATCCCTTATCGCGTCCGGATGCGCGAAAAATACGTGCAAGCGCCGTATATCGTCGGCGCGGCGACGCTCCCCGAGCATCGCCGCAAGGGGCATATGGAGCGCGTGCTGAAGGAAGCGCTCCTGCATATGAAATATGGCGGCGCGGGCGTGACGTTTCTGCACCCGTTCCGCGACAGCTTCTACCGCCGCCTCGGCTGGGAGAACGCTACGAGCCTGCTTGAATATACGCTTGACGCCGAACAGCTAAAGGAGCTGAGAGCATTCGGGGATTTCGAGCCTATCGAATTAGGCCACGCCGGCGTGCTCCAGTCCCGCTATATGGCTATGGCGGCAAGGGCCGACCCGGCGCTTATCCGCGGCGCGCGCGAGAGCGGCTACCGCATAGAGGAGACGCTCATGGAAGGCGGATTCGGCATGCTCGGCGGTGACGCGTACGCGCTTGGCCGCGAATTCGACGGTAAAATCGCTGTTCACGAGCTGATATACAATAGAATAGATAATATATATCCGCTTTTGTTCGAAATCGCGCTTATTCCGGGCGCGCACACAGTTTCGTTCGCCTTGCCCTCTTGGGAAACGCCGCCGGAACGGCTTAATGGCGAGCCGAAGCTAGCGCCCAATATTATGATGCGCGTCGTGGACGTCGAGGAGGCGCTTTCGGGCTTGGAACTTGTCGCGCCAAACGGCTCGGCGGCGCTATATATTAAAGACGCGCTTTGCCCATGGAACGACGGCGTATTCCGATTGGAAATCGAAAACGGCGTATCAAAAGCCGAGCGATCGAATAAAAACGCGGAAGCCGCCGACGCCGAAATGGACGTTCAGACGCTGGCGGCGCTGATTTCGGGCCATATGAGCTTCGAAAACGCCGCCACAAGCGGCAGTATTCGCGTAAAAAGCGAAAAAAAACTGCTCGGCAGTGCGTTTACGCGCCTAAATGGCTTTATTTTGGAGAAATATTGATCAATTCTTTCGCAATTTTCAAGTAATTCGTAACTGCTAATTTTTCGCCTTGCATTAGTTCGCAAACAGGAGTAAAGTAATGGCCGGGATGATCGCATGACTGCGCGATATAGGAGGCAAAACCATGCCCATAGCGGTCGGTATCCTCGGCGGCGCGGCGCTCGCGCTCGTACAATACGCGATTACGCGGGCGTTTATTGCGCGCTCTCTCAATAGCGCGCGCGGCGGCGCTAAGCTATATATCGCGCTCAAGCTGCCTCTCTCTATAGCTGCGCTGGCGCTATTGGGGCTTTATTCCATATCGGCGCTCGCTTTCGCGGCGGGCGGCTATACGCTCGTCAGCGCGATTGTCGCGATATACCAATATAAGCGGCGGGGGGAGTAGCCTATGGAAGGGTTTCACTTCAGCATAAGCGCGGAGCTGACTGAAATATCGCTGTTTGGCGTCCGTTTCGAAGTTTCCGTTACGGCGCTCTATTCCGGCTATGTGGCGCTGGCGCTGGTTTTGTTGGCCGTAGTATTCCGCCTGTTCGCCTTTCCGCGTTTCAAGGAGCGGCCGAAGGGCTTTCAAAACGTAATCGAGTTAATCGTTAGCGCGGCGCGGAACTATACGGTTTCAATCGGCTCGAAGAAGCTGGAGGGGTTCGGCTGCTATATATTCGCGCTTATGGCGTATATGCTCGGGTGCGGGCTGATCGAGCTCTTTGGCATACGCTCGCCCTTAACGGACTTGCAGCAGACAGCCGTATTGGCCGTCGTTTCTTTCGTCATCATAAACGCCTACGGTTTCGCCAAGAAGGGGCCGATGGGCAGGCTCCGTCACTTTTTTCCGCCGTACGTCGCCCCGATACGCATCATAACCGAGCTGGCGATTCCCGTTTCGATGGCTTGCCGCCTATTCGGCAACATGGTCGGTGGGCTTATCATAATGGAATTGCTCTACAGCGTTATCGCGCCCATCGTTCCGGGCGTGCTTTCGCTGTATTTTACGCTGTTTCACGTAGGTATGCAGACGTATATCTTCGTTACGCTGACGCTGACGTTTACACACGAGGCGATTGAATGAGATTTTTACTTTTTAGGAGGAACCTGATATGGAATTAGCGGCAATCGGCGCAGGACTCGCGGTATTGACGGGTGTGGGCGCGGGTATCGGCATGGGCATGACGGCCAGCCACGCGATGGACGCCGTCGCCAGGCAGCCCGAGGCGTCGGGCAAGATCAACTCCCTGTTGATCCTCTCGCTCGCGCTTATCGAATCCATAGCGATCTACGGCTTCGTCGTGGCGCTATTGATCATCTTCGCAGGGTAACGCCATGTATTTTGGACTGCCCACCATAGTTTTTTATCTTTTAAATCTCGCGGTCGTATTCGTGGCGCTGCGCTTTTTGGTGTATAAGCCCGTAATCCGCTTCCTGAAAAAGCGGGAGGACTCAGTCGCCCAAATGCTAGACGACGCGCGCGAGGAGCGCGACAAAGCGCAAGCGGCGCACGAAGTCTACGAAGCGCGCATGGAGCAGACGCAAAAGGAGTCCGCCGCGATTTTAGCGGAGGCCGGGAAGTCCGCGGCGATGCGTGCGGAGGATATCATAGCTAAGGCGACGGCCGAGGCGGCCGAGATAAAGAAACGCGCCGAGCGCGATATTGAAAACGAAAAGCAGCACGCCCGCCGCGACTTGCGCTCGGAATTGGCCGATACTGCCCTCGCGATAGCGCAAAAGGTCATAAAGCGCGAAATTAGGGCGGAGGACAACCGGCGTTTGATCGAGGATTTCTTTAAAGAAGTAGGTTGATTGTAGGGGCGGATTGCCATCCGCCCCTACCGGGGTATCATATGTTTTTAAAAGGCAAGATCGTGACGGCGTCCATGCTGGACGACGACGCAATAACGGATATTACCGAACGCTTTGAAAAACGCTACGACGCGAATATCGACTTCACCGTCGAGATCAACTCGTCGATAATCGGCGGCGTAATCGTCACCGTCCAAGGCGACGTTTACGACGGCAGCGTACGCGGGCGGCTAAAAAGCATGCGCGAACAGATTACAAAATAGGCGGAAAAGACTCAATGGACGAAAATTTTAGCGCGGTGGTTCCGATGTTTTCCCGGGAAATCGGCAAGGAGCTTTTGGAGCGCGTTAAAGAGGCCGAGCCGCGCTCGAGCGTCTCGCATATAGGCGTCGTCATAAGCGCGGGCGACGGCATCGCGACGATACGCGGCCTCGAAGGCTGTAGGAGCGGCGAGCTTATTACTTTCGATTCCGGCGCATACGGCATAGCGCTCAATATCATAGACGATATGCACGTAAGCGCGGTGCTTTTGACGTCCTCGGAGGCCGAGCCCGTAACGCAAGGGCTTACGGCCCGCCGCACGCAGCGCGTTTTGGAGGTTCCCGTAGGCGAAGCGGCGCTGGGGCGCGTTATAAACCCGCTCGGACATCCTCTCGACGGCAAAGCGCCCTTGCGCGCGCTCAAATTCCGGCGCGTAGAGATGGAAGCGCCGGGCATCATGGACAGAGCGCCTATCGATACGCCGCTGCAAACGGGTATCATGGCGGTGGATGGCGTCGTGCCCATTGGCCGGGGCCAGCGCGAGCTGATTATAGGCGACCGCCAGACGGGCAAGACGGCCATAGCGCTCGATACGATTTTGAACCAAAGGGGCTCTAATATATACTGCGTCTACGTCGGCATAGGGCAAAAGAATTCTACGATGGCGGCGCTCGTACGCACGCTAGAGGACGCGGGCGCTATGGAATACACCGCCGTCGTCAACGCCTCCGCGAGCGATTCGGCCCCGATGCAATATATCGCGCCGTTTACGGGCTGCGCCATAGCCGAAGAGTTCATGTACCAAGGCAAGGACGTTTTAATCGTCTACGATGACCTATCCAAGCACGCCGTCGCGTACCGATCTATGTCGCTGCTATTAAAGCGCCCGCCGGGGCGCGAGGCCTATCCGGGCGATATATTCTACCTGCATTCGCGCCTATTGGAGCGCGCGGCGAAGCTTTCAAAGGAAAAGGGCGGCGGCTCCATGACGGCGCTGCCCATCATTGAAACGCTTGCGGGCGACATTTCGGCGTATATTCCAACGAACGTCATATCCATTACCGACGGACAGATTTTCCTTTCTACGGAGCTTTTCCTCTCCGGAATACGCCCGGCGCTGAATATCGGCCTGTCCGTTTCGCGCGTCGGCGGCGCGGCGCAAACGAAGGCGATGCGCAAGGTCGCGGGGAAGCTGCGCCTGGAATTGGCTCAGTACCGGGAACTCATGGTGTTTTCTCAGTTCGGCTCCGAGCTCGACAGCGCGACGCGCAAGCAGCTCCAATACGGAGAACGCCTAACTGAAACTCTGAAGCAGGATCAATATAGGCCATTGCCCATGGCGCATCAGGTCGTCATACTCGCCTCGGCCGTGCGCGGGCATCTCGACGACGTCCCTCTGCACGACGTGGAGCGCTTCAACGCGGGCTTTTTACAGTTCATGATCGCGCGGCATTCGCGTATTATAGCCAAAATACAGAACACAGGCCAGCTAGAGGACGAGGCGCTCGAACGGATAGACGAGTGCTGCGTGGAGTACAAGGCGCAGTTTAGTTAAATATACCGGCGCCCTACCGTTCTGTTTGGAGAAGGGTATACGCCGGTTTGGCGTATACAAACCATGTGATTGACGCGAATAAGAGCACTAGCGAAATAGGCGCGGCGAGGACGCCGTATGTTTGCCAGACAAGGGTCGTCGTCCAATCGTTTCCGGCAAGCGACGGCGCAACCAAGCATATAATAAGCGCGGCGATAGTTATTACAAGCCAAACAGCGCTCAATAGTATACGTTTTCTGTCATGCTTCTGCTTCCCGCTTCTCTTTTTCCTGCTCAATCCAAGGAGGAAAAAAGCGGCGGCCAAAATACAGGCGATAATGGCCGCCGAAGAAAGAACGACGTCAATAAGCTGCTTTACGCTCATGCTATAGGGCTGACCGAGATTTCCATCGAGAATATTCTTCACGCTCGGCGCAAGCCGCGTATTCATATTAGTACCGTTGGACAAAAGGCATAACGCAAATTGTTCCTCCGGCAGTATCGCTACGTTGCTGGCAAAATTGGGATTTTGCCCCGAATGTTCGATGATTGTCGCATCGGCGTTTACCATCCATCCCGCCGCGTAATACATGCCGCCCACAGCTTCAACCGAAGTATCACCCTGATGAGATTTCCCGATAACCGCTTTTAGCTCTTCGGGTATATCGCTTATTGCGCCCATATGTATGTTCATCCATCTAGCCATGTCGCTTGCACAGGATATAATATAGCCTGCGGGCTTATTCCCGGCAAACTCCGGCGCGTCGTAGGGAGACGTAATGAAAAAAGACGTCCGGTAGCCCTTGGCCAGTTGTCCGGTAGCCTCGGCGTCCGCACTAAACACATAGGTACTATTGAGTCCCAAGGGTCGAAATACCTGCCCGGTCATATACTCTTCATAGCTTTGGCCGGACACAGCCTCGATTACAAGGCCCAATACATCATAGTTGACCGTACCATATTCGTACCGCTCGCCAGGCTTGAACGACAGCCCGATATCCATCGACTTTTCCACGGTTTTTTTGAGCATGTCCGGCGTGCCGCCCTGTGGGATGCTTGACATATGCGTCCCGTTCGTCAGCCCGCTTGTATGGTGCAAAAAGTGGTTCAGCGTCAGGCTTTGCATATCGACAGGCTGGCCGCGATGTGTTAATTGATACCACGGTAGATACTTTTGAATGGAATCGGTCATAGCAAGCAATCCCCGTTCCTCCAGCAGCAGAATACCCGCGGCGGTAAATGCCTTGCTTACAGAAGCTAATTCATATAGCGTGCTTTCGCTTGCCGCAAGATCGTTCTCCCGGCCGGCATAACCGGACGAAAAGTAGTACGTCTCGCCTTTGTATATTATCGAAATCGAAATACCCGGCACACCTGAAACACGGCAAGCGTCGTCAAGTAAAGCCTGTATCGCCGCCGATTGTTCAATAGGCAAAGCATAAACAGACGCAGAAAAACCAAGCGCGAATAGAATGGTTGCTAATACAGCGGTAATTATCTTTTTTGCAGACGCTTTCAAAACTAGGCCACCTCTTTATTAAAGTCCACCCATAGCATAGCATAACATCGGCCTAAGCAGAAGAATAAAACGCACAATTATATGTTATTGTTTTCTTAAAAAGATGGGAAAAGAAAGCGTCGCAAACCCCGCTGTAAAAACGCCCGCGAAAAAAACGCGATTACTTGTTATTGCGGTGAAATTATGGTATAGTTGCTAATAATCGACATTATAACAATAGATTCGCCGAAAAGCCCGCTATTATTTGCGGGCGCGGCTTACTTGACGGAGTGTTTGCGTTATGCGCGAGAGTTTGCTAGTTGTGTTGGGGGTCATCGGGATTATCGGAGCTTTGGCCGTTTTTTTCGTAAACGGGCGTTCGGTTCTTCGAAGCCTTGGCGGCATATGCGCCATAGCCGTCGCATGTATATTCAGCTATCAACTGTTCTTTCCGCTGTCCCAAGGCGTAAGCGTCTATCGGTTGCAATGGCCGGTTATGGCGCTTGCCGTCGTTCCGGTATTGGTTTTCATCGTTATGCACTCCATGTTCATGGTTATCGACAACTACTGCTCCAAGCGGCGGGCGGCGCTCGAAACGGGGGTACTCGCCGAGCCCGAAGAAGCGCCGGCCTTGCCCGAAGAAAAGCCAGCCTATCGCATGCTAACACTGCGCTTGCTTGGCAAGCGGTCGAAGCGCGGCTTTGAGGAAAGCCTTGCCGGCTTAACGAAAGAGGCTATTCAGGCCGAAAAGGCCCGCGAGGAGCAAGAAGCGCGCTGGGCCGAAGAAGCGCGTAAGGCCGAAGAGGCACGTATCGCCGAAGAGGCACGTATCGCCGAAGAAGCCCGCGTCGCCGAAGAGGCCCGCGTCGCCGAAGAGGCCCGTATCGCCGAAGA
>DBDD01000237.1:0-10260 GCA_002293365.1 Christensenella sp. UBA941
AAGCTCATCCTGCTCATCGCCCTGATCGTGGCGAACGTCGCGATGCTTGCGGTCGGCATCATCACGATACCGCCGAATTTAAGCGAAGCTAGCGAAAACGAGGCGGTTGTCGAGGCGGATATCGGCGGCAGCGAGCGCAGAACGCCGAGGCCAAACGATGAGAGAGGGGACGCCGCCACGCCCAAGCCGGAAGCCGCGCCCCAAGCAACCCCAAAGCCTACGCCCGAGCCCACGCCCGAGGTTACGCCTGAACCCACGCCCGAGCCGCTTCAAAAGGTGCAGGATCAGGAGCTCGAGCTGTGGCTGGAGTTTGAAGGCGAACGCTACGAATACTCTGGGGAGTACACGGGCGAAACCTTGGACGGCCTGCCCCAAGGCAAAGGCGTCTTTACCTTTTGGAATGACGAAGGCGCGGATTATATCTACACCGGCCAATGGAACGCGGGGCGCTTCGAGGGCGAGGGCGAAATCGAATTTACGACCTCCGGCGGCCGGATGTCCGGGACGTTTAAAGAAGACCGGTTGAACGGACAGGGCCAAACCTACTACAGCAACGGCGAATTGATTTTCGACGGCGAATACGAAAACGGCGTCATGAAAAGCGGCGCGTTATACGACAACAGCGGAGCGCCCTACTTCGAGGGCGAGTTTCGCGACGGGGCGCGCATGGAGGACGAGGTTGCGTTGATAGAGCGCTTAACAGCCTATGAGGCCGAAGCCGAGCCGTTCACCTACGAGGTTTGGAACGACTGGGAGAGCTACTACGGTGTGATCGTACACGCCGAATGCGAGATTGTTAGGTCATATACGGATATGGAGGGGATACCCAATATATCGCTTTCGACGAAAACCCGGAATCGGAACCAAACTTACACGAGTGAATTTTCCTCTACCTATATACCGGTGTACGGCGAAGCCCTACCCGAAGAAGGGGACGAAGTCCTCGCGTATTTTCTAATCTATGAAGGGGTAGAAGGCCCGGAGCCGCAGCTTTTGGCTATAAGTTAAGGAGGATGTAATTGATGAAATGCAAACCCATACAGGACGCTTGCCAAGCCTATATCCAAACCAACGGCTTTCTTAGAGGGATGTCGCAGGCCGCGATCGGCGTTATCTTCGCGTACCCGCTGTTCGCACTGCTGAACTCCGTCGCGGGCACGGTGGTTTTCGCGTATTTTGAAGCGCCCGCCTTCTACTTCTTCATCCTATCGGCCGGGCTTTTGTTTGCCTCCGGTAATTTTATAATGCTTATGGCGGGCTTAGGCGCGCAGGCGGTCGTGTCGCTGGTGGCGTTTATCATGGCTATCGTGACCAGCGCCCGCTGGGGCGGCTTCGGCTTCAGCATAGTCAGCGCGCTTTTAGAGCTGGCGGTTATGGGGCTGCTGACGCTTTTAAGCTACAAGGCCTATACGTTCGGGCGTCCATCGGCGCGTCCGGCAGCATATATGTGCCCGCAATGCGGCGGCCCGGTTAATGCAGGAGCCGCGTTCTGCCCGAATTGCGGCGCAAGGTTCCAGCCTCCGCAGCCGCAGCAACCGGCGTATCAGCCGCCGCCGCAACAAGCGCAAATAGCGCATATACCGCAGCAAACGATTCCGCAGCAAGCGCAAATAGCGCATATACCGCAGCAATCAGCTCCTCCAAAGCAAGAGGCTCCGCAGCCGCAACAGGAACAAGCTCCGCAGCAAAACGGGAAGATTTGCCCCGCTTGCAATAGGCAGTGCGCGCCGAACGCAAAATTCTGCGGAGGTTGCGGACAATCCTTATAACCGCATACCCCCGTACAACTATTTTCCGTATTCAACGTATTCAATCGCCGCAACGGCCTGCCCTAAAATTCGCTATTGACGCCCTATCGAAGAACTGGTATACTTGGCGAAACCGTAGACGAGGGATTTCTGCTGTAGACGGCCCAAAGCGAGTTCGGGACGGTGCGAGCCGAACGGGTGCAGTGCAGTGAGGTGGGCCTCCGAGGGCGAAGCGAACGGGTAGCCAAGTAGCTTAGACGCAAAGCCGGCGTTATATGGCGCGGAGTGTGTTGGCACTCTCAAGAGAGGGCATTATTATATAATGCCAAGCAAGGTGGTACCGCAGGTTTACGCCTGTCCTTGAATTTAAGGGCAGGCTTTTTTATTTATAAAAACGGAGGGCAAAGCCTTGGACGAGTTCACGCTGTTCGATTTGAAGGTAGAGGTCTTAGCGACCGGGCGGCCTATGGTATGCGGGCATAAAGCGGGCGACTATTTCCTGGTGGAGGGTGAAAACCTGGTCTTCCCTCAGACAAATTCCTTCTCCATGTACGCGCTTAGCGCCCTTTTGCCCCTACTCCCCGCCAAGCAGCGCCAGCTGCACAAAAACGACTGGATGCTATCCGATTGCTTGATAGCTTGCCCCGACCCCAACTGCGGCGCGCAGTTCAAGATAAGCCGGACGGGCGTGAGTCAATTCAGCCATGCGGCATGTACGGCTGTTCCAATAAGCGAGGAGGAACAATAATGGAGAAACGACTGGACTTAGCCCCCGGCTATTCGATAAGCCGCGTTATCAACGGCTGCTGGCAGCTCTCGGAAGGTCATACGCTTCGAGGCGGCCTGGATTTCAAGGACGTGATGCGCGCGTTTCATATGCTCGCGGATCAGGGCCTGACAACGTTCGACTGCGCCGATATCTATACGGGCGTAGAGGAATTCCTGGGAGAGTTCGTGAAGGAGCTAAAGGGAAGCAGCGGCGTTTCCCCGGACGATATCCAGATTCACACCAAGTACGTGCCAGACATCGACGCGCTCAGCCGCGTGGATTTCCAATACACCGAGAATATTATCGACCGCAGCCTGAAGCGTTTGAATAGGGACGCGCTGGATCTCGTGCAGTTCCACTGGTGGGACTATGCCGTGCCGGGCGCGGTTGAAGCGGCGGGACACATGAAAAAGCTAAAGGACAAGGGGAAAATTCGCCATATTGGCGCGACCAACTTCGACGCAGAACATCTGGCGGAAATCGTAGACGCAGGCGTCCCGGTTGTTTCTGTGCAAGCCCAGTATTCCGTATTCGACAGGCGGCCCGAAAAGCGGCTGTTGGATTATTGCAAGGCAAATAACATAGCCGTGTTGTGCTACGGAACGCTGGCCGGCGGCTATTTAGCCGAGCGATGGCGAGGCTCCGCCATGGCCAAACCGGAAACGCGCTCCCAGGTAAAATACCTGCAGGTGATCGAGGACACGCTAGGTTGGAAGGGGTATCAGGGCCTGCTGGAGCTGCTCGGCAACATAGCGCAAAAGCACGCCGTTTCCATAGCCAACGCGGCTACGCGGTTCATTTTGGACCAGCCGGGAATGCGCTCGGCGGCCATAGTCGGCGTACGCAGCTCGCGGCATGTAGCCTCAAACGCGAAGGCCCTAAGCTTCGAGCTTAGCGCCGCGGATATCGCTGAAATCCGGCAATATCTGGACAACTACGCCGTCCTCGATGGCGAACCGTTTGAGCTGGAGCGCACTATCGGCTCAAAATACCGCGAAATAATGAAGATGAACCTGAGCGAAGAATAGTTGAGTTGAGATTAGTCGAGTTGAGATTAGTTGAGAGAAAAGATTAGAAAAGAATAGACTGGCTAGATTTAGAGGAGGAATCATCATGGAACAGAACAAAAAGTTTGAATTCAGAGGCGGCCTGTATATGGCCTTCGTCCCCGTCGTCATTTTCTTGTTTTTCTGCGTACTGTATTTCATCGTCTTTAAAGCGTTCGAAATGTACGCGCTGGCGATGGGCGCTTTTGTAGCCTTGCTAATAGGCGCGCTGTTTACGAAGAAGGGCTGCTACGACAAGTATTGGAATTCGGTCTACGAAGGGGCAAAGGAAGCCGTCCCCGTCGCGATTCTGTTGTTTATCGTCGGGATGTTCTCACAGCTTATCAAGACCACCAATATCTCCTCCGGCTTCGTATGGCTCGCGAGCTCCTTGGGGGTAAGCGGCGGCTTGTTCACAGCGTTCACATTCTTCGCCGTCTGCGTAATCTCGACGGCCACGGGGTCGTCCATCGGAAGCATGTTCACCTGCTTCCCGATCTTCTACCCCGCCGGGGTTCTTCTGGGCGGCAACGCGCCTATGCTCGCGGCCGCGATAGTTTGCGGCGCTATCTTCGGCGACAACCTCGCGCCCATATCGGATACCACTATCATCTCCGCGGGAACGCAGGAGTACGAGAAAAAGGAAGGTTTCGCGGACGTCGGCGGCTGCGTGTCCAGCCGCTTGAAATACTCGCTGATCGCGGGAAGCGTCTCTTTCGTGCTATTCTGGATTTTAGGCGGCGGGGGCGCGATTGGCGTAGGCGCGGAGGAAATCCTCGCAAACAATATGGGGCCGGCGACGCTTATAATGCTCATCCCTGTGGCCGTCATGCTCGCCGCGGCTATAATCACCCGGAATATCTATAAGGCCATAACCGTCGGGATAATCGCGGGCGTCATTATCGGCATGGCCTTCGGGCTGATAAGCGGATCCGATATCATTTCCGTTACTGATGGCGCGCCAACCGGGTTTTTGACGGGCGGCGTTTCGGGGATGATGGCGACGGTCACGCTGGTACTCTCGGTCTACGGCATAATGGGCGTACTCTCCGGCGCGGGCGTATTGGAAAAAATCACGAACGGCATACTAAACAGCCGGCTGGGTAAAACCGCGCGCGGCGCGGAAATAGCGATGATGCTCGGCATCTCGGTAACCACGCTGATCTTTGGCGGCGTAACCAGCGCCTCCATGACGACCTTTGGCAAGGTACAAAACGTAATAGGCAAGCGGGCCGGGCTGCATCCGTATCGCCGCGCGAACCTTTTGGACGGCTTCGCAAACGCCATCGTGCTGGCCGTGCCGTTTCTAAGCGTTTTCGTCTTCATCGGCGCGCTGCTCACCTCCGGCTACGATTTTATCGAGCCGCTGTCCCTTGGGCAGATCGGCTCTTGCATGATCTACTGCTTCGCGCTATTTGCGGTGCTGATGGTTTCCGTCATAACGGGCTGGGGCCGTAAATACGAAGGTGCGGACGGCCGTCCAGAAAAAACGCCTCAGCAATAACCAAGCGAATATAGGCGGGCGTTCGGCCCGCCGCCGTGAATAATGCAGGATATAAAAACAAACCCTGGAAGCCGCAAGACTTCCGGGGTTTGTTACGAAACTAAAAAGCCGACAAAACTTGATATACATTTTATACTGGAAAATTCACCAAGAAGTCTTTATAATAAACCGATGATTGGAGTCATAGCTTTTTTAAGGTGGTTTGATATGCAACTATTCCGGCGGACGGCCCTTTTAGCGCTTGTCGCTTTTTTTCTGTCGCCCGTGTTAACGTCCTGCCGTCAGGACACGCCAGAAATAAGCGACAGTCTTGGCAGCGAGCCTCCCTTCGCCTCCTTCCGCGACGTGCCCGGCATAACCGAAGAAGAAATCGCGGCCATCGAAGCGCTTCAGGCAAAATACGATTCCTTTTCGTACGGGATGTATCCCTCCACGGAGTCGTTCATCACGGAAAACAGGCAAATAGGAGGTTTCTCTGCGCTGCTGTGCGAGTGGTTATCCTCCCTGTTTGGCATCCCGTTCAGCGTAGAGCTCCACAGCTCTGGCGACCTTGCCGGCCATCTCGCCGCCGGAGAAATCGATTTCTGCGGCAATTTGATGCCCTCCGCGGAGCGGCTTGCCGCGTTCAACATGTCGGAAACCATTGCGGAGCGGAATCTCAAGGTTTTCTGGCTGCGCGGCGGCGAAAGCCCTACAAATATTGCTCAGACGCGCCCTGTGCGCTATGCCTTCAGCGTAAATACCGTGCTCGAATCGCTGGTGAAGAGGGTAACAAGCCCGGACGCGTTTGAAACGGTGTGGGTCCGTAACGCTGACGAAGGCTATGCCGCGCTGAAAAGCGGAGCGGCCGACGCATATATATCCATCGGGATAACTGAAATCACCTTTGTCGGGCGCGACGACGTCGTTATAGAGGATTTCTTTCCGCTCATTTTCCAAGAGGCATCGCTCTCAACGGCCAAAGACGAGCTCATTCCGGTAATATCCGTCGTGACAAAGGCGATTAACGGCGGAGCGCGGCCCTACCTAAACGATCTTTACGCCGACGGATATCAGGATTACCGTAAGTTCAGGATAAACTACGAGCTCACAGGCGAGGAAAAGGCGTATATAAAGGATAATCCCGTTATACCCATCACAGCCTTCAACAGCAATTATCCCGTCAGCTTCTACAACACGACAGAGAAGGAGTGGCAAGGCATATACTTTGATCTGCTTCGCGAGGTTACAGAACTTACCGGCCTCGAATTCGAGGTAATCCATGACGAGACGGCCAACATGCCGTTTCAGGGCGATCTTGTTATGAGCGGAGAGGCAAAGATGCTGCCCAGCCAGACAAAGACCAAGGAGCGCGAACAATACTATATCTGGACGGATACGGTGGATTTTACCGATTATTACGCGTTGGTATCCAAGGATGAATTCCCCGCCATAACGATAAATAAAATATTGGACGTTAAGGTAGGAATAGCAAAAGACACCGCTCAAGGGAATATGTTTCGGCAATGGTTCCCAAGCCACCAAAATATCGTGGAGTACGACGGAATAGATTTCGCGTTTGACGGTTTAGAGAACGACGAGGTGGATGTGGTCATGACCACCCAGAGACGGTTGATGCAGCTGACGCATTTCGAGGAGAAGGTCGGATATAAGATCAATTATGTATTCAATCAGCCGTTTGAGTCCAGGATAGCGTTTGGTATTGAGAATACGGAGCTAAAGTCCATCTTTGATAAGTCTATGGCTCTTACGGACTACGAGGCCATAAACGCCGTTTGGTTTCAACGGACTTTTGACTACCGGCTTAAAGTGGCGGAGGAGCGGCAGCCTTGGCTGATCGGCGCGATTGGCCTGTTCCTAATCGTACTCACCGTCATACTCATATCCTTCCGCCGCACACGCAAGCTTACCACGGAGCTAACCGCCGCCAAGCAGCTCGCGGAGGAGGCGAACATGGCAAAATCCAGCTTCTTAGCGAATATGAGCCACGAGATCCGCACGCCCATGAACGCCATAATCGGCATGGTAGGCGTCGCGGCCATGTCGGATAGCCTGGAGCGCAAAAACTACGCGCTTAGCAAGATATCAGACGCCGGCCATCACCTGCTCGGCATCATCAACGATGTATTGGATATGTCCAAGATCGAGGCGAATATGTTCGAGCTTTCCCCGATCGAGGTCAACTTCGAGAGCCTGCTGCAACGCGTCGTAAACGTCATTAATTTCCGCGTGGAAGAAAAGCATCAAAGCTTCCGGGTATTTATCGACAATAAGCTCCCAAGGCGCATCGTCGTGGACGATCAGCGGCTTGCCCAGGTTATAACCAATCTATTGTCGAACGCGGTCAAATTTACGCCTGAGCATGGAACGGTCAGCCTGAATGCGTCGCTCGCCGGGGAAGAGGGCGACGCCTTGACGATTCAAATCAGCGTAATCGATACGGGCATAGGCATAAGCCTAGAGCATCAGGATCGGTTGTTCCGCTCCTTTGAACAGGCGGAAGCCGGTACCTCGCGCAAATATGGCGGCACAGGCCTAGGCCTGGCGATTTCAAAAAACATAATCGAAATGATGGGCGGGCGGATCTGGGTTGAATCCGAAGCCGGTAGAGGCTCGACCTTTTCATTCCTGTTCAGGGCGCAGCGCGGCTCCAAGGAATCATGGAGCTGGAACACGGATATGAAAAGCGCGCGCATCATGGTCGTAGACGACGACGTGCTAATTCTCGATTACTTTTCCGAGCTTATGCGCGAAGCCGGGCTAAACTGCGACACCGCCCCGAGCGCGGAAAAGGCGTTCGAGCTGATCGAGCGCGAAGATAGCGGCGCGTATCACGTCTATTTCGTGGATTGGCTCATGCCTAACATGGACGGTATAGAGCTCGCCCGCGCGATCAAGGCGAGGGAAGCCGGCGAGGTTCCCGTAATCATCATGATTTCGGCGGCGGCGTGGGATGAAATCGAGGCCGAAGCGCGCGAAGCCGGCGTCGACCGGTTCCTCTCCAAGCCATTGTTCCCATCCATGATCATGGACGCGATAAGCGAAAGCCTTGGCTCAAAAAGAATTTCAGCCCATGGCGAAGCGGGCGCGGCGCACACGGACGTCTCCTTCAAAGGGCGCCGCATACTGCTGGCGGAGGACATAGAAATAAACCGCGAGATACTGATAGCGCTGCTTGAGCCGACAATGCTTACGATCGACTGCGCGGGCGACGGCGAGGAAGCCCTAGGTATGTTCCGCGCTGCGCCGGAAAAATACGACCTAGTCTTTATGGACGTACAGATGCCGAAGATGGACGGCTACGAAGCGGCAAGGCGTATCAGGGAGTTCGATAAAGATATTCCCATTATCGCGATGACGGCGAACGTCTTTAAAGAGGATATCGACAAGAGCCTCGCGGCGGGGATGAACGGCCACGTCGGCAAGCCGCTGGATATGGACGAGGTTTTAGAGATATTAAAGCGATATATTAAATAATCCGAAACTACCCGCCATGGGTAGGGCGGTACTATTGCTTGCTTGGTATAATCATGAGATTAGAATAATGCCCGATTAGGCGGCAAACTAAAAAAAGCATTAATAAACAAGCATTTAATAGTATTCCAGGAGATGATCGGCCCATGATTAAGCTAGGATTTATATCATCGAACAAAATACTCGTTCAAAGTATCGCGGCTGTTATAAAGAATAATCCTGATTTTGAATTCGAAACCTTTACGCTGCTAAATCCATGCCAAGCGGCGCTGGACGCTGCAATCCTAGAACTCGATATTGCCGTCGTCGACATGGCCGCCGGCTTTTTCAAAACGCCTAACGCTTTATGGGCTTTTTGCGAGAATCTCCGCCAAGATGTACCAGCCTGCCATACGCTGCTCCTTGTTCCCCAAGAAGACCGCGAGATGCTCTCTCTGGCGATGAAAGCAAAAGAAGACAAGCTCGCCGGCGACTTCGTTTTCACGGATTCTTCGCTGGATTATCTGCTTGCAAAGTTAATCGCTTACTCGTAACTTTCAAGCTCTGCGCACAGCGCCAGAAAATCGTCGTAAACGGTTATCGTTTGAAGAAATCTAAAATCCAAAACGAACCCTGAAGCCCTATGTTTCAAGAAATCGGCGTCCCACAGCGGGACGGACACAAATCCGTTTTGGCCAGAAAGCCGTCTTTGACAATAAGGTGTTTATGTGAATTTTCTTTCGCAGAATACCAAGCGCCGTTCTCATGGGTGAGTCCGTGTTTCTGTAAAATACGCTCCTTGTCCACAATGCGCCTCCTTGAAACCGATTTACCCATTTTTATTATATTGGTTCGTTATCCCATGCGCCCTATCCGCTGCGGGTAGTTTTTCAGATTCTATCAAAGACTACCCGCTGCGGGTAGGGTGGCGCAAAAACATTTGTAGTATTATGGCGTTAAGCTTAAAGACGCCGGCAGCAGCCACCGTCCACCATTTTGCCAACCAGAGATGACAACTGGAGCGGCGTCTTGTACAGCTTAACACAAAAGGCGCTAACAGCAATTCCTATGCGACTGTTAATCGTAAAACGCGCCTTGTTTAAATGAGAGCAGTATAAAGCCGCTAACAGCAAAGCTAATCGGCGTATCCGCTCCGGATATGTAAAAATGCGTCTTGTCCTTGCTCTCCCCCTCTTTCAAATCCAACGGAGGTGCGAAGTGGACTTCATCACCAATGTAAATCAGACGCTGAACGACGAATTTAACGTCTCCGTTACAGAAAATTTTGCTTTGGGATATAAGACAACCGGCAAAAAACTATTGGATATTAATTTTGCCGTCGCTTCGCTTCGTGATAAATCCGAACAAGAAATCCTGGATATGTTCATCAAGGCGTACTTTGAGGACAGAAAGGCCGCGCTGGTATGGCTCTTTTACGCCAGAGACGTTCGCGGCGGGTTGGGCGAGCGCCGCCTTTTCCGCGTCGTCCTTGAATATTTGGCGAGAAGCAACGATGAAGTGCCCGTCAATACGCTGATCGCCCTCATACCGGAATACGGGCGCTATGATGATTTGCTTATTCTGCTTGATACCAAGTATTCAAACGATACCGCAGCGTTTATAAAAAAGACGCTGTGCTCCGATTTGATGGCTATGCATAAAGGCGAAAGCGTATCGCTTCTCGCAAAGTGGCTGCCTAGCGTCAACGCGTCCAGCGAAAAGACCCGCAAGAGCGGCAAG
>DBDD01000237.1:10288-10595 GCA_002293365.1 Christensenella sp. UBA941
CATCGTGGAACGCAAGATGTCCTCGGATCGATTCTCAGAGATCAAATATGAAGCCGTTCCTTCCAAAGCGAATCTCATTTATAAAAACGCGTTTATGCGGCACGATGAGGAAAGGCGCAAGGCTTACTTGGAGAGCCTTAAAAAAGGCGAAGCCAAGATCAACGCATCGGTGCTATACCCCCATGAAATCGTGCATTCATATGTGGAAAACGCCTTTAATGTTATGCCCTACGACGAAACCCTGGAGCAGCTTTGGAAGGCGCTTGACGCCGCTCCAGAGCTTCCCAATACGATTGTCGTCGCGGAC
>DBDD01000233.1 GCA_002293365.1 Christensenella sp. UBA941
TTGGAAAACTATAAGTTCACAAATAACAGGGCAGTGACAAGGTCGCTGCTTACGTGGTATGCGTTTACCTTCGAGGGGCAAAAAAGGCCGTCGCCCAACAGCGGCGGGTTCGACATAGAACATATCTACTCGAAATCACAGTATAATAAGGAAAACGAGCTGAAAAACCCCGATAATCTTGAAGAATTAGGGAACAAGATACTGCTGGAAAGGGCTATAAATATTGGCGCCGCGGATTTCAGGTTCGCAGAAAAGAAAAAACACTATAATGGATATACCGATGCAAAGAAGAAAGAGCATCCCGCAAGCATAATCGCAGAGTACCGTCAATTGACGCAAAAGCCCGACTTTACCGAAGCGGACATTGTTGAACGGGATAAAAAGATTCACGATAAGTTTATCGAGTATCTTAGAGCCGAAGGGTTGCTGAAAGAGGTAAACGCATGAAACTAAACAATGCGCCATTTTGAATTGTTCAGCCTCAGTCCATCCGTAAGGGAAGCGGAGGAGAGATAGATAATGCGTATAATATCTTGGAATTGCAACGGCAGGTTTGCCGGACGCTTTGATTTGTTGGCCGAGTACAACGCGGATGTATATTGCATACAGGAGTGCGAATCCCCCGAATATACTGACTTCAACTTTGCCGGCCAGATATATTGGGACGGTTATCTAAAATATAAGGGGCTGGCGACATTTGTGAAAGAAGGTCTTGCATCTGAAAAGCTGGATTGGAACCCCTACGGGACTTGCTATTTCATCCCGGTGAGAATCGGTCATCAGTACGACTTGATAAACGTATGGACGCAGCCGGGGTACGTTTCCGAATGGTACATCTATCAGCAGCTACATATCGGCAAGTTCGACCGAAATACAATAATGTGCGGGGACTTCAACAGCTTTGAGAAGAATCCAAAAACGGCGAGCGGATTCAGGACTCACGAAAACTGTGTGTCTCAGCTGAACAGTATCGGACTTTATCAAAACGAAAATATAGAGCCGACGTTCTTCCACCGATACAATATCAATCAGCCGTTTCGATTGGATTACTGCTTTGCGGGAAAGGAAATCATTCGGAATATCGAAGTCGGCAATCCCGATAAATGGCTGAAATACAGCGACCATATGCCGCTCATAATCGATGTAAACGATTAGCGTTTTTGTCGTAAGGAAGGAGCGTTCATCCAACAGTCAATTTGTCGCCAGCCGA
Source organism: Christensenella sp. UBA941 (assembly GCA_002293365.1). Classification (GTDB taxonomy): domain Bacteria; phylum Bacillota; class Clostridia; order Christensenellales; family UBA941; genus UBA941. Next base: position 1,211 of record DBDD01000233.1, read on the forward strand.
GCGACCTTTCCTCTCCGAAATGGGATTATACTCCGTTCATACCAAAACGAACGGAGGCAACACGAATGAACAGCAACCAAACCGAACTGGTTTTTATCCTCGACCGCAGCGGCTCGATGGGCGGTATGGAATCGGATACCATCGGCGGTTTCAACTCCATGCTTAAAAAGCAGCAGGCGGCGCCCGGCGAGTGCCGCATCACGACCGTCCTCTTCGACGACAAATACGAAGTCCTGCACGACCGCATAGATATCAAGGCGGTCAGCCCGATAACAGAGCATGATTATTACGTTCGGGGCAGCACGGCGCTGCTCGACACAATCGGCAAGTCGATCAATAAGATCGGCGGCGTCCAAAAGAACACGGCGGCGGAATACCGCGCCGAAAAGGTGCTGTTCGTAATCACTACGGACGGCATGGAAAACGCGAGCCGCGAGTTCGATTACGACAGGATCAAGGCAATGGTGGAGCGGCAGAAAGCCAAGCACGGCTGGGAATTCATCTTCCTGGGCGCGAATATAGACGCCGTAGAAGTCGCCGGGCGATTTGGCGTCGATAAAAACCACGCGCAGAATTACCACAACGACTCTGATGGCATCGCGCTGAATTTTGCCGTCGTAAGCAAGGCCGTGGCGGCGTTTAGGGAAGCTCCGGCCGACGCCTGCTTCGATGACAATTGGAGCGCACCGATTCTAAAGGACTATAAACGGCGTGGAGGAAAAAAATAATGCTTGGAGCAATAATCGGCGACATCGTCGGCTCGGTGTATGAATATGACAACATCAAAACGAAGGACTTTCCCCTGTTCCGCAACGACTGCTTTTTCACTGACGATACCGTGATGACCATCGCCACGGCGGATGCGCTGATAAACGGCGGCACGGCTGACGATTTCATCGACGCGTACAAGAAATGGGGACGGCTCTACCCGAATGCCGGATACGGCGGGAACTTCGGTCTTTGGCTGTATTTGGACGACCGCGAGCCCTACAATAGCTTCGGCAACGGCTCGGCCATGCGGGTTTCGCCATGCGCGTGGATATTGAATTGCGGGTTCTACGCCCGCACAGGCTGCTGGCCCTCAAACGGCTGGGAGGCTGTAAAGACGTCGGCATCCGTGACGCACAATCATCCCGAAGGGATCAAGGGCGCGGAAGCGACTGCCGCGGCGATATTTCTGTCGCGGTTTTATGCCGAGCGCCATGCTTTCGACTACAGCGAACCGTGGACTCTGGCGGAGCTGAAGAAAAACATCAAAGACTTCGTGGAGCGTAATTTTAGCTTCGACTTGAGCAAAACGCTCGACGAAATCCGCCCGACTTATCGCTTTAACGAAACCTGTCAGGGAACCGTGCCTCAAGCTATAATCGCATTTCTNNTCTCCCTCGGCGGCGACAGCGACACGCTCACAGCCATTACGGGCAGTATCGCCGAGGCCGCTTATGGGATACCGAAGGAGCTTGAGGAAAAGGCTCTAAACTATTTAGATGTTCCGCTGCGCGAGGTATATGAGCGCTGGCTCGAATTCGCACGCTGAAGGTCGCTATTCGTCTGGAGGACTGAAAAGCCGCATTCTATTTCCCGAAAGCGGCACGGGAAGGAGTTTCATCAAAATACAACCTGTAGAATTCGCATTTAGATACGCAATCTACAATATTGCTTTGACAAGCGCGGCGTCGTAGCTCTTGGATTAAAGTTTCTACTCACCCATTGACATCTCGAACACAATGCCGTATAGTACATATTGAGTTTATCAATATGTACTATTTCGTCCATGGAGGCCGTGATGACTACAGTCCAAATTATCGAACAAGTGGAGCAGCGCTTCGCAGATGTTTATAACCACTTCAAGGAACTACAACATAGGCCCGAATACAGCCGGTATTGGGATAAATGTATTGAGAGCCTTGCTAATCGTGATTTGCTTGTAAACATCATCTTCTGCAACGATACATTCGAAATCCCGCCAGTCAAAACGTTCTTGACAATATTCCGCGAGGATTTTATCGAGATAACGGGCGATGAATGGGCGCGGCTTGATCCGTTCGTCAAGCGAGGAATCGGAGCATTTTGGGGCATGGTATTCAAGTTTGTTCTCGGCTATACGGAGCAGCGAAGCGTTTCTATATCAACCGGCGGCTACTTCATAGTTAAGACGGCCAGCGTGTACGGAAAGCCCAAGAAGCGTATCGAGATCACAGCATAGGAGGGCAATGCGATATGGGAAAAGTCATTCAATTTCCTTCGCCCGTAGATGATGAAGGCGATTGGGTGTTTTCAGCCCTGTATAAAAATCGCTTTCCCGATATAGACCGCGCTATCCGTTATGTCACATTTCCGCACGATGGCAAATGTGATGATGTAGAAAAGGATATTATTTGTCCGCTAATGGATTATACGGAAAATGACTCTTTGTTTGTTACTGGCGTTAGCTCTAAAGGCTTGGAATGCTTCATGCGTGACGTGGCCAAACGCTGCAAGGAATTAGAAGAGACTTGCAAGCCTCTGGCTATGGCCTATAGTATCGACATAATATCGTTTTATCCAAAGGACATTTTTCTATTAGCATCTTACGATATTGCGGCGAAGGTAATGCCTTGGATTCTCAATATGGAGGATGACGATATCGTTCGTATGGGTATGACTAGCCGCATTGATCCGGAAACGAATCGTGCGATTGTTCCCATATTATTTTAAGAGGGCAACAAAATGATCCATATCACTATTCATCGCGGAACGAAGCAGATCGGTGGCTGTGTTGCGGAAATCGCTACAGATGCGTCGAAAGCTTTCATCGACATTGGCGAGAATCTTCCGGGCATTGGAGCGGCATTGCCGCCCATTGATGGTCTGACCGCAGGAAACGCGTCCGGCAGCGCGCTATTCCTGACCCACTATCACGGCGATCATATCGGTCTGCTGGACTCCGTTGTGCCGGAGATACTCGTGTGGATGGGCGAAACGGCAAAGGCAATTTATATAAACTATGCGGAACGTGTTGGCCACGGGCAGCCGCACAATCTTGACAGGATTCGGACATTCAAGGCGCTCGATAAAATCGCGGTCGGCAATATTGTCGTAACGCCGCTTATGATTGATCACTCCGCATTCGACGCGTATATGTTTATAGTTGAGGCGGGCGGCTATCGAATCTTGCATACGGGCGATTTCCGGCTCCACGGATTCCGTAGTGGCAAGACGCTTAAAATGTTGGGCATCTATGCTCGTTATATCGATTATATAATATGCGAGGGAACAACCCTCTCCCGCAATGGTGAACCGCCCATGTCCGAGCGCCAGCTACAGCAAAAGGCTGCGGTAATGATGCGAGAATCAAAATATGTGTTCGTGCTGTGCAGCTCGACAAACATTGACCGGATCGGCGCTTTTTATCATGCGAATCCATATGGTAGGCTGTTCATATGCGACGATTATCAAAAGAAGCAGCTTGAGACTGTGCGCGCAGTCCACTCCGACAAAAGCAGCTTTTATGATTTTAAGCGCGTATATGATTATGCGCCGAACCTCGACGCACGTATGGAGAAAAAGGGTTTCTGCATGATTGTCAAGCAGAACGAATTATTTAGGCGGGTGCTTGAAAAATACAAAGGTCGGAGCATATTGGTCTATTCCATGTGGACGGGGTATCTCAAAGGGAGCGCTAAAAATCAGGGATTATGCGATTTCCTCGCTCCGTATGACTACCATGTGCTTCACACCAGCGGCCATGCTTCGCCGCAGGATTTGAAGCGTGTTTATGAATGTGTTAAGCCCAAGCGCGGGCTGATCCCTATACACACCGAAGCGCCGGAGGTTTTTCGGAAGTTCGTGCAGGATGATAAGCTGGTTTTATTGAATGATGGAGATGTGTTTGGTATTTAATATTATTTTTAGAAATAATTGGAGGTAGCATGCATCGTGTATAATAAAAAAGAAAATGTCGATGATACAGCGCAAGTGAGGATTATAACAGATTTTCAATCTGCTATCGTCGAAACACACGAGCTTTTAAAGGAAAACCATGAGTGGATTGAGCGTTATGCCGGATATGCAAAAATCATTTTGGGAAATCAGCAGTTCATAGAGGAAATGCAGAGCAAGTTTGCTAAATGGCCGCCATTTAAGTTCTATTTGACTACGACAAACGCAAAGAACGCAAAAAAGTCGGTTAAGTTCGAAATGCGCTGCCTCGGTCAAACGGTAGCTATATTAACGTGCAGTCTTGATAATACCACAATCTCCACCGAAGGGCATGATAAATCAAACAAAAAGTATTACGGATGTGAAATTCGTCTTCCTCGAGGCAGTAAATGGAGTGGTAACGATTCCGATGACGCAAAGGCGTTTCGCAAATATTTTAAAGAATATTATAATAAGCACAAGAAGTCTTTTGAAGAACACCGCTTAGAATCGTTGCTTCTGACGGAATTTGCAAAGAGTACAAAGAATAAAAAGCTCAAATACATCCAGCCGGTTAGAATCGCTAAGATGCGCTATCCGATGCCTACACCGCTAAAGGCATCTGCAGCAGGAAAGAAAGAGGGTGTAGTGAAATATGTTGGCGCTAAAGGTGGCGGGATCGATATATTCTGTCGTGTGGGTAGTGGGAATAAAAAATCGCTGTGCATTATCGAGCTCAAAGATGAGCATGGAAAAGTAGATCCTCCGTACGCAGCGATTAAGCAAGCTCTTGTATATACAACCTTTATCAGAGAACTGTTGCGTAGCGATTCTGGCAATGACTGGTGGAATATTTTTGGGTTTGGAGATAAAGATGTCCCTAAATCACTAGTTTTAAATGCGGTTTGCGCCATGCCGGGCAAGGGCGAGAATCCTCCTTGCGTGAAACTGGATGGAGATTGTGCCCATTGTGACGTGCCTAATAGGGATTGTGCGACGGCAAAATCCTTTGCTGATGTTGTATTTGTTATCGATGATGAAAAAGGCAAAGATGCCATCAAGCTACATTATTTATATTTCAAAGAGGTTAAAGATAAAAACGGTAAACCACTAAATATAATTGAGGCAATAAACTCTTCATTGTCAAAAATCGAGAGTGACTTTCACGAACACATAATACTCAAAGACCGCGCCATTGATAGATTTGTCGGTACAGGCGAAGGGCTGATAATAGAGTATCCAGACGGCCGAATAAAAAGGACATGATACATTTGATTATTGCGGACAATGCGCTCGGCTACCTCGATGATCAGCTTCGCGAGGTTTACGACCGTTACCTTGTATTTTTAAAAGAGTAACAAAGGGGCGATATTTTACATGAGAGCAAGATTAACGGATGAGGAATTGCACGACCTTTCGCTTGCGTTCGCNNACAGCAAGATATGAGCGTCTTTTCACAAAAACCAATAGGTGGGGTCGAACGGCGGTAGAACTGGCGAACGATATTACTATTTCAATCGAGACGGAATTTATGATTGATACGTACATGGCGGCTTATGCGAAATTTAG
>DBDD01000037.1:0-1441 GCA_002293365.1 Christensenella sp. UBA941
TCGGCATACGCCTCAGCAGCCGCTTGAACTTTATCCTTACTGGCGCCGTAGCTTTCGGCAAAATACGTCGCCGCCCTCTGCGAAGTGCGCTGCCTGAACTCATCCGACTTAGCTTCCTGCTCAATCTGATATTGGGGAGAAGCCATATGCTCCGCGATTCTCTGCTCAGCCTTTTTTTGAGCTTCCGCCTGTCTCGCCTGGAATTCGGGCGTAGATTCGAATATCTTCTTACCTGCTTCCATCTCTTTCACTCCCGCCTCAAAGGTGATGGATACCAGTTTTTTGTCGTGAAGCGAGAGCGAAACAATGGCGCGCTCGCCGCCATCGCCTGTTACGATGAAGCTAATATTCGGGTCGTTATTTTTTGCACCCTGTCCGTCATACTCCACAGTTTTCACGGCGCTTTGAATTGCCCCGTATTCTACCGCAGCTTCCGAAGCAAGAGCATCATATCCTTCGCCGCCACTTTCGTGAAGCTCCATATCCACGTCTGGAAGCCCCTTTTCGCCGGCGAGTTCTCTAGTAAGCGAAACAACATGAAGCTCTCCGGTTATGGCGTCAACCTTGAAATAATAGTATTCAGGCTCAGCCTCGCCGTTCTCGCCCTGCCAGTACGCCCGTAATCCGTTTTCCGCCGGGATATAGGACATCACGATTTCCTTACCGTTTAGGTCAACGCCAAACACGGCAACGAGGCTTATAACGCCGATTTCAGCGGCCTGCTCACGGGAAATATCGTTTGCGGTGGGCTTTTTGTCCCTGTAGTATTCAAGGCCGTTGTCCACAAGCGTGTAATCGGGCTTCACATATCCATCGGCCCCACTCGGCATATCCTGCGCGGCAAGAGAAGCGGCGGTATGATAGGTGGTCGGCAGCATGACAATCTCGGCGTTTTTCGCAGCCGCCGCATGTGCGGTTATTCCGTAAGACGCTCCGGCGACCGCGCCAATCATAAGAACCGCGACAAGCAGATTCTTTGCGGCAGTACGCCATCCTGTTCTCAATTCGTGTTTCATTTTTTACTCCCCTTGATAATATTTGTGATCACGAGATAAGAATAAGCCCGCGATATTGTCGAGTTGCGTTCAAGTTATGTTGGAGTTGTAAAAGTTATTTTCGCAGTTGTGCCAAGGCCGGGGCTGCTGGAGAAGGACAACGCGGCGCCGTGCTTCAAGGCAATCTGCTCGCATATCGCAAGCCCGAGCCCTGCGCCTCCGTCTCTGCGGTGACGGTGCTTTTCCACTCTGTAGTAGGGCTGTGTCAATCGGGACAGCGCTTCTGGAGGTATGCCCTTGCCCTTATCCTCCACAGCTAAAACCGGGATGCCGGCCTCCGAATAAGCCATGACGGATACACTGCCGCCCTCGCCGCTTGCTTTGATAGCGTTGTCGATCAGGTTGCAAAGCAAGACTGCCAATTGAGAAGAATCACCATGCAACTC
>DBDD01000037.1:1483-2229 GCA_002293365.1 Christensenella sp. UBA941
GAAATATTAATGCGTTCGATGCTTATTTGATCGTTTCTAAGGTCGGCCAACTCCATCATTTGTAAAGCCATCGTTTGCATACGGCGGCTCTCGGATAAAACGCACGATATAGCAAATTGCTTGTCGTCCTCGGATAAATCGGCTTTCTGCATGTATTCGGCGTAACCGTAGATCGCGGTCAGCGGCGTTTTTAACTCATGAGCGAAGTTGTCGATAAAAAGCTGCTTGTTGTCCGCCGCCGCCGTCAATTCACCCATCTGCCGCTCAATCTCATCGGCCATGTTATTAAAGCTCGTGGCCATCTCCGCAAGCTCGTCCTTTCCTTTTACCGATAGGCGCATTGCGTATTCGCCTCCCGCAATTCGCCGTGAAATCTTTGAAATGTCGCGGAGAGGACGGAAAAGCATTCCGAGAACAACTAAAAGGCCAACAGCCATGATTCCCGAAAAGATCAGCCCTGCCAAAAACATTGCGTTTCTCATTTGACGCCATTCGTTTAATATGTCTGAGACATCGTAGCTGTAGAGAAGCGTATAGCCGCCGTAATCCTCCGACAGCTTTCCGGCCACAACGACGGACGCTCCCGCAGCGTGTTCTTCCAGTCTGATTTGCCGCTCGCCGTTCTGTGAGAGCGCGAACGGCGCTGCGGAAGCTTTGCCGCCGATATTGGAATATGCCAGCGTTTCGTCGTCATAGAGAGCTATACCGGCGTTTTGGTTTCTAGCAATATAGCCGTAAGGCTCCGC